>JAGWKM010000018.1 GCA_028865305.1 Patescibacteria group bacterium
GGGCAAAACTGGCTTTTGAAGAATGTGCAGGCGGTTCAGCACGGTCCGCCGTTTACCGCCCGAAGGGCGACGGCGGTGAACCGCCGAGGAATGAGGAGACCTGCCTCGCTGGAGGCAGGTTGACGGTCTTCAAAAGCCAGTTTTGCCCGCCGCGGCCGCTACCTTTTTAATCTTTGCGCAGTATAATAAAGATATGAAAAGGAAGGGTCAGGCGATGATTCTTGCAGTCCTCATGCTCGGCGGCGCCATGCTCGGCGTCACCGCCATCGCAGGACTCCTGATGCTTTACCAGATCCGCCAGTCCACCGATTATGAGAATTCCGCGAAGGCCATCTTCGCCGCCGATGCCGGCGTTGAATGGGCGCTTCAGAGCTACTTCAAGCCGCCTGCCGGGCCGCTGCCGGGCAGTCCGCCGGGGACCCTGGAAAACGGTGCGGTGGTTTCGGTGACTTGCTATGACAACACTAACAGTCCGGTTGCCTGCAGCAATCCGAGTTCTACCTATGCCATTTCCGAAGGATCCGCCGGCGGGACGAAGCGTGCGTTTTTTGTCGGTATGTCGACGAGCACGTTCCCGTAAATTTTTCATGGATAAATCAAGAGCCAGAGAACGGATCGATCACTTGAAAAAGGTGATCAACCGCGAACGCTACCTTTATCACGTCATCGACGAGCAAAGCATGTCCGACGCGGCGCTCGACTCCTTGAAGAAGGAGCTTTTTGATTTGGAGCAGCAATTTCCGGACCTCGTGACGCCCGATTCGCCGACCCAGCGTGTGGCGGGCAAGCCGCTCAAGGAATTTGCGAAGGTGCGCCATGAGCAGCGGATGACGTCGTTCAATGACGCGTTTTCGGAAGAGGATATGCGCGCATGGCTCGAGCGGTTGGAGAATTATTTACAAGAGACAGAGAGCAAGAGACAAGGAACAGGGAAGGGAACCTCCTTGTTCCATGTTTCTGGTTCCATGGGCCCGTTTTACTGCGAGCTCAAAATCGACGGCCTTGCAATCGAGCTTGAATACGAGAACGGCATCTTTGTCCGAGGTTCGACGCGCGGCGACGGGATGGTGGGGGAAGACGTGACGCAAAACCTGCGGACTGTTGAGGCGATCCCTTTACAGCTGCTTGGACTTCGCGAAATCGAAGCAAACCTCAGGAAGCACAAGTTGTCGTCGTCGCATTACAAACTGGAACCGAAGCGCCTGGTCGTCCGGGGCGAAGTGTTCCTGACAAAAAAAGAATTCGCGCGGATCAACAAGGAACTGGAAAAGAAAGGCGCGAAAACCTATGCCAACCCGCGGAATGTCGCCGCCGGTTCCATCCGGCAGCTGGATCCGGCGGTCACGGCGAATCGCCGGCTCGATTCGTTCCAGTACGACATCGTGACCGACATCGGCCAGACCTATCACGAGGAAGAGCATCTCCTGCTTGCCGCGTTCGGTTTCAAGACCAATCCGCATAACCGGCCGGCAAAGGATTTGAAAGAAGTGTTTGCGTTTCGCGACTACTGGGAGGAACCCGCGCGGCGCGAAAAATTGGATTACGAGATTGACGGCACGGTGGTTTTGGCGAATGATAATGCCGCATTCGAGAAGGCTGGCATTATCGGCAAGGCGCCGCGCGCCGGGATCGCGTACAAATTTTCGCCGCGCGAGGCGACGACGATCGTCGAAGAGATCCGGGTGCAGGTCGGGCGCACGGGCGTTCTGACGCCGGTTGCGGTCATGCGGCCGGTGAATGTCGGCGGCGTGACGATCACGCATGCGACGCTCCACAACGCCGACGAGATCGCGCGGCTCGGTTTGAAGATCGGCGATACGGTGGTTGTCCAGCGCGCGGGCGATGTCATTCCGCAGATCACGAAAGTACTCGTGGAACTCCGCACCGGCAGAGAAAAAAGATTCCATATGCCGGAAAAATGCCCGGTCGACGGTTCCCGGGTGGTCCGCGACGGCGCGGCTTTCCGTTGTTCTTCCCCGGACTGCGGCGCGCGCCATCGGGAATCGCTGTACCATTTTGTTTCGCGCGGCGCGTTCAATATAGAGGGGCTTGGCCCGAAAATAATCGACCGGTTTCTGGATGAAGGATTGATTGCCGACGCGGCGGACATCTTCTTGCTGGAAAAAGGGGACATTGCCGCCTTGCCGCGTTTCGGCGAAAAATCGGCGGAGAATATTGTGGCCGAAGTCCGACAAAAGAAAAAATCATCCCTGCCGCGGTTTTTATATGCGCTCGGCATCTTGCAGGTCGGCGAAGAGACGGCGCTCGCGCTCTCGCGGAACATTAGGGTGCCGGCTGCCGGCAACGGGGTGAAGATCGGATCTATCCTGAAAACGTATCAGGACCTTTCCCTGGAAGATTTGCAGGCCGTGCCGGACATCGGCCCGAAGGTGGCGCAGAGCATTTATGATTGGTTTCACGCGGCACGGAACGTGGAATTCATGGAACGGCTGGAAAAAGCCGGCGTGGAAGTCGAGGTCCCATCCTCCATCCTCCATCCTCCATCCTCCAAATTTTCCGGCAAAACTTTCGTTCTGACGGGATCGCTTGAATCCATGAGCCGCGATGCGGCGAAGGAAAAAATCCGCGCGCTCGGCGGCGACCCCTCCGAAAGCGTGAGCAAAAAGACGGATTACGTCATCGTCGGCGCGGAGCCAGGATCGAAATATGAGAAAGCGAAGAAGCTTGGAGTGAAGATAATCAATGAGAAGGAGTTTTTGAAAATGCTGAAATAAGTTGTTGTCATCCTGAACAACGCGAAGGATCCTGTCTCCAAATTAATAATTAATAATGTCTAATTAATAACGAATGCGTAATGTCCGAAAGTCCGTTGGAAATTTTCTCATTGGATATTCATTATTAATTATTAATTAGATATTAGTCATTTCCAGACAGGATTCTTCGGCTGAAGCCTCAGAATGACAAATAAACGGACTTATCATAAAATAAATCCATGCCGCACAAAGCTGTCTTCTTCAACCTTGAGCCGTGGGCGCGGGAATATATTTCGGGAAATGAAAAATTAAAGAATGCAGGCGTGGCCATTGGGTTCGAGGATCACGTGCTCGACGTGAGCCATATGCCTGCGGACGTTGGGTTCGATATCGCCGGCATTTTTGTCGATTCGACGCTGAAGAAGGATGTTATCGGTTATTTGCCGAAGCTGAAGCATATCGCGGCGCTTTCGACCGGGTTCGATCACGTCGATCTTCCGGCCTGTGCGGCGGCAGGAGTTACGGTTTCAACAGTGCCGAGCTACGGTGAGAACACGGTTGCCGAATACGCTTTCGGCCTGATCCTGGCTTTGTCGCGGAAAATTTGCGATACGCATTGCCGCGTGCGGGAAGAAGGCAGCTTCTCGCTTGATGGCTTGCGCGGATTCGATCTTGCCGGAAAAACGATCGGCGTTGTCGGCACCGGTCACATCGGCCAGCATGCGGTGCGCATCGCGAAAGGGTTCGGCATGAACGTTACGGCATACGATCCGTATCCAAACGAGAAATTTGCGGAAGAGCAGGGGCTTAAATATTTGACGTTAAACGACCTGCTTGCGGCGAGTGATATCATCACGCTTCATGTGCCGTATATGCCGGCGACCCATCATCTTATCAACAAAGATAATATCGGCATGGTGAAAAAAGGGGCGTATCTCATCAATACGGCCCGCGGAGCCGTGGTGGAAACTGACGCGCTGGTCAGCGCTTTAAAGAGCGGCCAGCTTGGCGGCGCCGGATTGGATGTGCTCGAGGAGGAGGGGATGGTAAAGGATGAATTAAACGCGCTCGTCGGCGGCAAAGCCGGCGAGCACGACTTGAAGACGGTCTTAGAGGACCACGTTTTGATCGACATGCCGAACGTCCTGATCACGCCGCATAATGCGTTTAATACCAAGGAGGCCTTCCAGCGGATTTTGGATACTACGATCGATAATATAGTCGCTTTCGTAAACGGCCAGCCGGCGAATTTGGTGAAGTGACGGCCCCTGGACCAATAGGAAAGAATTTATATCACCTTATCAAGGCAAACACAATAAGATAAATTAAAATCATTAGCGCATTGAACCAAATGCAATCCACCGAATAGAGCTTACTTGGCCGTTTTGAGGCAACTGCATAAGTTGCGGTCACCAAAGGAGGCACATGCACGATAATCGGGGTAATGATGAAAATCAGCGAGAAATAAGGATAAAAACGGCCAATCAGCAATAATATTAGAAATCCCATTGAGCACAAAAACCAAATTGCGTGATTTTCGTTACGGAAGATTTTCCACTCCACAAGCCATCCAATCATAGATGAATTATATCATTGCTTTGCAAAAAATTATTTACTATTGACCAATAATAAGGATCGACACATGGGGAGCCGTTGCATAAAAATAAGCATTTTGTTAATGTTGCCAAAGAGGTGCAGTTGTGAATTTCATTAAAATCATGAAAAGATTTCTATTCGGTCGCGGAGAAACCAATTCGGAGCCGGCGGAGCGATGGCCGGGAGAACATGAGGAAATGGAAAAGAGGGAAAAAGTGCGGCTCGTGTTACGGGCTCGCGGTGTTGAAAACCCTATGGACATTTCCACTAATTCAGCTCGACTTTCCGTTGAGGACTTCCGGCAAATATTACGGGAGACCAAACCGAAATCAGTAACCCTTATACGCTATCCGGATTTCGGCCCCGGAGCCGAAAGTGAAGGCCTGAAGGTTTTTCTTCGGCCGGAGGGCATTTGGCTTGAGGTCCAAGAATTGCCCGAGCATGTCCTTACGGGGATTCCTTACCGCGTCGATAAAAGCGCGGTAGAAATAGAGTGGCCTTCTGAATAATGATGAGGTGGCTGAATCGTAGCGGTCTGTCTCGCGGCAGCCGCTTTTTTATATTATTTTGTTGATGCGTCAGACTATCCACAGGTTGCGCGCGCGAATGCACGGCGCGCCGCTTTTTGCGCGATTTTTTTTAGAATTATTTAATGATGTTTCTGATACGGTTGGGGCATGGGCTCAACTGAACGAGATGATGTTTTAAAAACTCTTCATAATTGGATAGATGAGATGTATCCGATGTCCGAAAAGTTTCCTATTGCCGCTTTGGACGAAGCGATATATTTTGGCGACGGCTATCTCCCGCGCAAACAGCTGAAACACATCGTCGAACGGCGCAAAATAGCCGGAAAATCATCCGATTACCTGAAATTTCTCTTCGGTTGCGTTTTGGCGACGGTTACTAATTGTGATTTTGAAAGTCCGAACCGGAATTCGCGCCATAAAGGGAGCATTTTGCGCGTCAAAACTTTCGGAGCGGGACAAAAATCAACTGTCGTGGTGATGGATAAAAAGGAGCCGAATGGGTTGCGGAAAATACTGACCGCCTTCGATAAGTCGCCGCAAGGAATAAGGTCCTTAAAGAAAAAGCTCCAAGAATCTACCTCTGGGGAGACGCCACGCCCTGGAAATCCAGGGTGATCCTCCCATTGAGCGCCGTCCTTTTGGGGCGGTGTCCGCAGTGAAAGGCGACTTTCTGACCTTCAGAGGCAGGTTTTTGGAGCTTTTTATCCAGTTTAGCCGTGCCTTCCTGATTGTCAAATTCCATTTAATGAATTTTTAATGTAAACTTATTTTATGAAGAAAATCGCTGTCGTTTTGCACGGGCCACCGGGGAGCGGCAAGGGGACTCAAGCCGACCTTTTGGCTGACCGGCTGAACCTGATCCATTTCGATACGGGTAAATTAATGGAGGGCGTGGTTCATGATCCGAAACGACAAAAGGAAAAACTGATCCGGCGTGAACGGCAGCTTTTTGATAGCGGCAAATTGCTTACGCCGAGCTTCGTGTTGCGCGAAGCTGAAAAGGATGCGAAGCGTATCCGGAAGGCCGATTGGGGGATCGTGTTGAGCGGTTCGCCGCGGACGCTTTACGAGGCGCAGGGTCTGCTGCCGGTGCTTGAAGAATTGTACGGAAAGAAAAACGTTTACATTTTCAAATTGGAGGCGCCGGCGGATTTTTCCATGAAACGGAACAGCTCGCGGTTGAAGTGCAAAATGTGCGGTTATAATCTCCTCACCGCGTTTTATCCGGGCAAGCATCCGAAGCATTGTCCGGTCTGCGGCGGCCCGTTTTACCGGCGGAGCTTGGATCGAGCCGACATCATCAAAGTGCGGCTCAGGGAATACGAGGAGCGGACCATGCCCATTTTCGATTTTGAAAAAAAGCGCGGATACAAGGTACATGCCGTTGACGCGCGCCCGGCGCCGTATAAAGTATTGGAACACATATTGAAGCGCCTGCCGGAATAAATTAAGAAAAATAAAAAAGCGCCGCTTGGGGGCGGCGCATGAAAGGTCAAAGTTTCAGGAGGTGTTCCCAACTTGCACTGCAGAAATGGTATTCGATGAGGACGCCGTTTTTATTTCTCCAGACGTGCCATCCGCGCGCCATCGTCGGGAAATTCGGGTGACGGTCGCGCATGGTCGACAGCGGAGCTCCGCAGAGATCGCAGGTGAACTCACCGAACCCCGTTCTCGCGGCAGGATTCCATCTTGCGGCAATGCGGTCGAGGACTGTTTCGGCGTATTTGGAAAAAAAGGGATGGAAGTGTTCGCGGCTTATTCCCGGGACTATTTCGAGTTCCGAATCCGGTTCGGTTTTAAAGGTCCTGTCGCAATGCCCGCAGAGATGGACCCAAACCAAATAACCGCTTGAATCGAGCAGATGATGGTATGCCCCTTCGAGTAGGGGTTCATCGCATCTGCCGCAGCGGAATCCCCGGAATTCGGCTTCTGCATGCGGCTCCCAGCGAGATACTATTTCCTGGAGCCGGATCTGTTTCAGTTCGGCGATCATGGCGGCTACTCCCTGAATGCCTCGAGCGGAATTTCGATTTCATTGCATGTGATCCGCCTAACGCCGTTGTCCTTCAATTTCTTTTCGTCCAGCGGATGGCGGATGCCGAGTGCCATCCTTATTTCCCGGGCGGCGGCGGAATGATCCTTCTCCCTGAATTGCCACGGAATTTCTCCGTGAATCTCAATACGGTAGCGTTTCGGTTTTGCCATGGGCTCTCCAATATTAACGTGCCGTTCAGCATGGTACGGGAAAAAGAGTTTTGTGTCAAATTGCGGTATACTAATTCCCATGCGGAAACAGGAATTACTTTTCGGTCCGGGCGAGCGGAAGGCGGCCCGACCCGCCAAGATTGCCGTTAAGACAGAGCAGGAGGAAAAAGAGCCGGCGCCGCCGAAAATTTTTTCCGTTTCGGAATTCATCGCGCTTTTGAACGCGCGTCTCAAGGAAATTGAAGCCCGGATAACGGGCGAAATTTCGAAGGTAAGCTGTCCGCCGTCGGGTCATGTCTATTTTTCATTAAAAGATGAGAAGAATGAAAGCGTGATTGATGCGGTCATGTGGCGGTCGCAATATGAGAATTGCGGCATAAAACTCGAAGCCGGCATGCGGGTCGTTGCTTTGGGCCATGCGGATATTTATGCGCCGACCGGCCGGTTGGCTTTCAAAGCGCGCGCGATCGAGCTCACTGGCGAGGGGATTTTGAAAAAACGGTACGAGGAATTGAAACGGAAGCTTGCGGCAGAAGGGGTTTTCGATCCGGCGCGGAAGCGGCCGATTCCGGATTATCCGCAGCGGATCGGCGTCATAACCTCGCGGAATGGCGCGGTAATCCATGATATCCTGAATAACCTGGGACAGTTTGGGTATAAGGTTATTTTGGCCGATGCAAGAGTGGAAGGGCCGGAAGCGGTGGGAAGCTTATTGCGCGCGATCGGCGATTTGCGGCCGGCGAAACTTGATGTGCTCGTCATTGCGCGCGGCGGCGGTTCCATGGAGGCGCTGCAAGCGTTCGATAATGAAAAATTGGTGCGCGCCATTTTGGATTTCCCTGTTCCGGTCGTCGCGGGCATCGGCCATCATCAGGATGTGCCGCTTGCCGCCTTGGCCGCCGACGCGCATGCCTCCACGCCGACGGCCGTCGCGAACCTTTTGAACCGCTCATGGTCTGAAGCATCGTTCCGGCTGGCGCACGAGTCCGGGCGCATCATCTCCATTTACCGGAATATTATTGCCGGCGCGGCGGGCGCGCTCGATCCGGGATTTTACCTGGAGCGTTTCAGGCGGATGCATGAAAATCTCAGGAGAACCTTTTCCAATTTCGGGGCTGAATTGCCCGAGCTTTTCGGACGGATCCTTGTGAAATCAAAAACAGACCTCAATCTTCTGCAGCGCGTAATTGCGGCGAACGATCCGGCGCGGAATCTGCGGTTGGGGTATTCGATCGCGCGGAGGCACGGGAAGGTATTGAAAAGCGCGGCGGGGCTTTCCGCGGGAGATGATTTTGATTTACAATTAAGTGATGGGACGATACATGCGGCGGTCCGCCGTTCATCCGAAGGCGGCGGTCCGCGCTTGGAAATTAAGCCGGAAGCATGATTCTGCTTGCGCGGCTACAATAAAAGAGCATGGCAAAAACGAATAAGAAACCGGAAATAAATTTGGGCGAGAACCTGAAAAAACTCGCTAAGATCGCCGAATGGCTTGAAGAGCAGGAGCAAAGCGACGAGCCGGATTTCGATGAAGGGCTCGCGAAAGTCCGCGAAGCGGTGGAAATCATTAAGGCGAGCCGGGAGCGGCTGGTTGATGTTGAAAATGAGTTTGAAGAGATCAAAAGAGACATCGAAAAGGATATAAAGGGAGACGAAGAGGTGTAAAAAAATGGAAACCGAATTCCCGGATTACGTTGGTTTTTTCACGAAAGAGCATGTCCGGTCGCTTATCGTCGGATTTTTTTATCTGGCTTTGGCTTTGGTCTTCCAGGGGTACGCGAGCGCCTATTCGGTTGCGAACAGCGAGCGTTTCGTCGGCGACCTGGTCCTCGATCATCTGCCGGCAATCGACCTGAACGCCATCATTATCGAGGGCGCGTTCCTGATGATCCTGATGGCGCTTTGCGTGTTGCTTCTCCAGCCGCGGCGGCTGATGTTCGCCGTCAAAGCCGCATCGGTTTTCATCGCGGTCCGCTCGGTTTGCGTTGCCGTCACGCATCTCGGGCTTTATCCGAACCAGATTCTGCCCGGCAATGGTTTTATCGACCAGGTTTATGTCGCTTTGAACCTTCAGGCCGGTTATTTCTTTTCCGCGCATACCGGCCTGCCGTTTTTGATGGCGCTCATTTTTTGGGATGACAAACCGTGGCGGTATATTTTCCTCTGCGTCTCGGCGCTCTTCGGCATCTCCGTGCTCCTCGCCCACGTGCATTACACGATCGACGTCTTTGCGGCGCCGTTCATGACCTACAGCATTTTCAAATTATCGGAGTATTTGTTCGCGCAGGAATATCGCTGGTTGAACGGCGAAGCCAAGATGATCACAATCGGAATAAAAAGCGCCTCGAAAGCAGAGGCGCGAAGCTAGAGATTGGCCGCAGGAGGTCGGTTTTGCTTGGAATTTATCATGCGGAAGCAGCGGACTTCCGCCGGTCACCATTTGGGAGGTCTGGTCCTTTGTCCGGGCGGATCACATTGGCTCCCGAGACGACGTTGATATAAATATAGAGTTGCCGCCAGTTCCGCACCCGGACGATGCCGGGAGGAGAAGGGCGGTGTTCATTCGGGGAATAGAGCACCCGATGGGGGACTGTGTCTTTGAGGTCCGTCAGTTTTTCGAGATTATCATCAACGAAAAGGTCGCATCCCTTGAGCGCGGGAGCTTTGCTTTTTTGATAGCCTGTTCCGTAGAACGGTATGAACAGGTTGTGCCTTTCGGCGCAAAGCCGTGCGTTCAGGAGCCATTCGCCATCCCGCGAAGTCACCACGGAAAGCCGGTGCCCTTCCATCTGCAGGATGGGAATATAAATGAGCGCGCCTTCCATGAATTTCACGGTAAGGCCGAGGCTGCCGCTCGATACCATGCTGGTCAATGTCCGGTACTGCTCTTCGCTCAGATATTCCGGAACCACGTATTCCGATTTGAAGTGTCGCGGCGGGATCGAAATGCCGAACAGTTTTTTTGCCGTTTCCGATTTTAACGTACCGGTATCTGCAATTACTCCATCAAAATCAGTGGCTATGTTCATACCGGTTCCTCCTTTGCCAGTTGAAGTGGATTATGAAGTGGCGCGTACCAAGCCGGATAGGACGCAAGGAGCGACCTGGTCTGCCGTGCTGCTCTTAATTAAAATGCTGCCTAGATGAACCGAGAATGAATTTTATAGTAAGTCCGTCCGCAGTAGCTCATAATAAACGGTTACCGAAAATCGGTTCATAAATCCGGTTTCCGGTGATGGTCGTGTACATCAAACACCTTCCGCAGGCGTCGGTCAATCTCACGCTTGAGCGCGAGCGGGTTGAGCTTCTCGTGTTCGGTTTGCAATTGCCCCTTCACTCCTTTGGCGATATCGTATCGCGCCATGACCCGCTGGTACGGTGTGAGGGGTTTCTTTTCGCGCGTGATTTTCCATTTCGCCCCGATCCGCTCCTTCGCTACGATCCGCTTCGAGGCGATGAAATGGTTGAGGTAGGGCGTGAGGACGTCATAGAGATCGTTGAGCGCCGCGACAATTTCCTCCGCGTCGAACCGCGTGTAGCCAACCCACTTCCGCACGGTATGCCCGTTCCGCTCCTCGACAAAGCAGTTGTCATTTTTGCGATTCGGCCGGGAACGGGTGATCTTTTGCTTCCGCCGGTCGGCCCATCGCTTGCAGAGCCAGTTGATGAACTCGCTGCCGGTATCCGGATGCCATTCGAGGATGTTGAACGGGAAATCGGCGTCGATACACTCCATACTTTCGATTGTCTGTGATTGTCCCTTGTTCCACTGCACCCGTCGGCTGCCCCAGAGCGTCGCAATATCGGTGGCGTTTACCGTATACGCGAAATCTCCCGCTATGGACATGCCGCAATGCGCCACGGTGTCGATCTGCGCCGTGCCCGTGGGCGCATCGGCCCACGGCCCGCTTCGGATCGGGATGAGTGCCCTGATCGAACCTGGCTTCGTCGTGCTTCTGCCGCGAACCATTTTTCTGATGTGCGAGAATGTTTCTGCCTTGCGTTTCACCGTAGCTACGCTCATCGCGAGAAGTTTCGCGGTTGTTTCGTCGCTATGTTTCCATTCGCCGTCCCGTTTGAAAATGCGGACATATTCAGGGATGAGAGGATGCAGGTTTTCCCCGCACGGATGGCTCGCTGCCTCGGAAATTTCCTTGAGTGCCGCAATGACATCGGGGCCGTAGACGACATCCCTCCCGCGCTTCTCCGGTTGTCCCGAACCATGCATCTGCACCCGCTTGAATGACCGCGGCACGGACTTCGGATGCACTTTTGCCACCGCACAGATGTGCTTGATGATCTCGCCCCGGCCTTTCTTGTCCGCCGCCAGCCACGCCGCAAGATGCTCTTTGAATATGTTTTTCTTGGTTTCCATGGTCATTTGACCACGGTAACCGAATTATGAGCTACCCGATACGGTTTCGGTAACCTTTTCTATGAGCGACAACGCCGTCTTGCTTTCTTCTTTCTTTTATAGTATAAGAGAGGCAGAATCTGGTTATGAAAGGAGAAACATGCAGTTGGAAGATCAGACGACGGAGACCTTGTTAGTCATCAGAGCAAAGCAGGAAACTGCTTTGCAAGAGATGACCGCGAGTATTCAAAAAATCACGGCTATCATCGAGGAGCGGATGGCGCAGGCCGAGCGGGATATGATGGCGAAAGATGCCGCCGTCTCTGCGGATGCGGCTCAAGCGGTTCCGGAAAAGCCGGAACGCAAGAAACGGCACCTCGGCGTTGCCGCCCGCAAGCGGATTGCCGCCGCGCAGAGGAGGCGCTGGGCCGAGTATAAAAAGCGGAAGCAGGGCAGGTAAAACCCTGAAGTACGAGATGCCGCGCAGGCGTCTCTTTTTATTTCTTCATTTCTTCAACGAGCTCGCGGATGCGGTCTTGGATCATAGCCGCGCGGTGGTATTCTTCCGCCTTCGCCGCCAGGCGCATCTGTTCCATAAGCGAGCTTATCATGTGCTCATATTCCTCCTTGGTGACAAAAAGCTTTTCCTTAGCTTCGAGCCGTTCCTGCACCTCCTCATCCTCGCGCCGCGAGATTTCGTCCACGAGTCCGCTGCGTTGCCATTCGAATCCCGTATAGATGATATCCCGGTACAGTTCCTCGGCGCGCGTTTTTTCTTCAGGGGTCGCGTTCGGGGATTGCAGGATAACGGTTTTCAGTTCGTTCGCCCCGCGTTCGATCATTTCCAAACTCCACCATGGACGCATGGATGCCCACCAATATTGGTCGGAATGGAGCGATTCATCGAGAAGCTGCCGTGTTTGCGGCTCCGCGGTATTCCGGTGGATGACCGCGATGGCGAGGTTGGTAAGCTCCCATTGTTTTTGCTGGATGGCGTTATCCTTCCGGTCCCAGCGCGAGAAGGGCGTGCCGTTTTCCATATCTTGCTTCGTAGCGGCCCAGGTTGAGTCGCGCGGTTCTATGGTCTCCCGGTCAGGGAAAAGCGTCCGGAGATCGCTCAGGGTGGCTGGCAGAAGTTTCGGTTCGGCAAACAGTTCGAAGAGGAACACGTCGAGTCCCGGCCGATGGTGGCCGAACGTTTCGCCGTCCATGGCGGTTATGGCGTATTCCCGTTGGTCCAACCGCGAGCCGAGATAGCGCAAAATCGTCGGCACCGTGCCGATCTGCGCCGAAAGGATCGTAAATGAAAGGTTCCGTTCCCGGAAAAAGACGCCGAAATCGCCGAGCCCATCGATAGTGTAAGTCCGGTCCGTGCGGCGCTCTTTTCCATCCGGGAATGCCAGTTCGTCAAGGATCATCCAGCGGTAGCCAAGCCGCGCTGCGACGGTTGCCACTTTTTTCGAATATCCCATTTCCGGCGGAAAGAAACCGCCTTTTTTCCAGTCGTCGCCGAAATAATGCGTGAGTGTTTCCTCGTTCAGCCGGATCTGGCGTTCGATTTCGTCTTCGGGCAGGAGCGGCAGGAAAGCGTGGTACTTGGCGCTGCCGGTGAGCTCGATCTGGCCGGAGTGCAGGAGCGTCCGGATATCGCGGAGCACGTCTTCGCCGCCGAACCGCTCAAGGAGTTCGCAGAGGATCCCGTTGATGTTCAGTGTGAACCGCGCCCGGGGGTTGCGAAGGGCGCCAGCGACGATCTTGCGGTACGATTCACCGGCCGCCCGCCGAACCCAGATTTCTTTTTGGGTCGGCGGCTGATAAATATGGAGGAAACTTGCCCAGTGCATTTTATTCAGCGAGGTCGCGCTTGCGGAGGTCAGCAGCCACATCGAAGAGATGGGTATATTCCGCCGCGGAGCGCTTCCAGGAAAAATCCTTTTCCATGCATTGCCGTTCTATGTTTTTCCATGCCTGCGGGTTCTTATAGCTTTCAAGCGCCCGCACGACGGCGATCATGAGCGGCATCGTATCGAAATCGGAAAAACTGAACCCGGTCCCGTGGCCGGTTTCCGGATCGTAATCAATGACCGAATCGGCAAGGCCGCCGGTCCGCCGGGCGATCGGTACCGCGCCGTATCGCATGGCTTCCATCTGCGTAAGCCCGCAGGGTTCGAACTTTGAAGGGATGAGGATCGCATCGGCGCCGGCGTAGATCAGATGGGGCATGGCGGTGTCGAAGGCGAGGTGCGCCGCGACCTGACCCGGAAAACGCCCCTCGAGCTCCTGGAAAAATGACATGTACTTGGATTCGCCGTCGCCGAGGATAACGAGCTGGAATTTCAGTTCCTTGAGAAGTGCGTCGGCTATCGGGAAGAGCAGGTCGAATCCTTTCTGCTCGGTGAGGCGCGAAACGATGCCGATGAGGAACGTGCGTCGCTCCTGGTTGAGGCCGAGGCGTCCCTGCAGCTCTTTCTTATTCTCATGCCGCAGGTTGATGCTTCTGAGGTCGAAGTTCCGTTTCAGGTTGACGTTCGTTTTCGGGTTGAAGACGTCGTAATTGATCCCGTTCAGGACCCCGTACAGGCGCGACCGGCGTTCGCGGAGCAGGCCGTCGAGCAGCTCGCCGTAGTCTTTCGTGGTGATCTCTTTCGCGTAAGTGGGGGACACGGTCGCGATGAGGTCGGCGTGCAGGATGCCGCGGCGCATCATGTTCAGTTTCAAAAGACGCGGATCGAAGAACGAAGGGATCGGCGACCGGCCGTCATCGAAATCCATTTCGGAAACGAAACGGTGGTCGAAGACACCTTGATAGTAAAGGTTGTGGATTGCGAAGATGACGGGGATTCTTTTGAGCCGCGGATCATCGCGGTAGGTTGTCCGCAGGTAATCGACTAGGAATCCGGTCTGCCAGTCCGAGGCGACGATGATGTCCGGGACCCAATTGCGCGTGCGGCGGAGGAATTCCAGAACGCCCCGCGAAAGGAGCGCCCAGCGGACCGGATCGTCCGCGTAGCCGTATATGTTCGAGCGCAGTTCGAAATATTCCTGGTTTTGAAGGAAATAGGTGGTGACGGGGGTATGGTTTTCTGCCGTGGGGTGCGGCGTGAATTTTTTGACGTTACAGGCGAGCTCGCGGGGCTCGTTCTCGTTTTCGGCGTCCGTCGGGACCATGAGCCCGTCCATTTCGGTTTCGATCCTGAATTTTTCGGTGTCGATATGCGCATAAAGCGGCATGAACACCCGCGCGTCAAATCCCCGTTCGGCGAGCCGCATCGGGAGCGAAAACATCACTTCGCCGAGCCCGCCGGCTTTCGCGAACGGCGCCGCTTCCGGCGAGATAAACAGCACTTTGCGGGGTTTTGCGAGCAAGTGGTGCGGGAAAAAGTCCATGGCTTCATTATAAGCTATTTGGACGCGAGCGGCATAAAATGATGTCTCTCGGAAATTATCGGGATAAAGCATTCAGATGTTTCTCCTCGCGGCGGACGCAACATAGACGTGCTGGGTTAGAGAGCGGTGTTCCTCGGTCTAGAACCTCATTTTAAGCAAGCCTTCGCAACGTTCTGTGAGATGAGATTTTTGAAGCCGGGAGGTCGCTCATAAACAGAATGTCATTTCTGTAAAAAGATGATAAAGTAATGGCATTATGGAATCCTTGGAGCGGCGAGGCAATCAAGAAATCAAGGAGATCCCCGAGGTAACTGTTAGCCGTGAAAATGGTCTTGTCTTGATGAACCAGATAAAAAACGAGGCCATTTTTGAGAATGTCGGTGATGAAGAGGCCTTGTTTATGTTGAGCCTTCTTCACAAGCACCCGGAACGCGAGGCAGAAATAATGCGCCAACTTGCGGAATATAAACCGCATGTCGAGAATCGCGAGGAGCTGAAGAATAAAGTATTGCAGGCACTGGCAGCAGCCGAGATCCAGCCCAAATCACCCGAAGAAACTGGCCAAACAAAATGGGGGACACAAACCGAGGAAGCTCGCGAACATATTAAACGCCTTGCGGAATATTTCCATACCGATCCGGCGACGTACGGAATTGAAAAAGTTGAGATAGTGCCTTCGGACGATCTTTTACCGCCCCAGAAAGGCAGCAGCTTTCACTTAAACGGTGAAGCAATCATAATGTCGCGAAGCGGTGATTGGCATAATTTTGATCACGAGTTTTTGCACGGCCTCATAAATCCAGCCGTCGAAGCCGCCATTGCGCAGCTGAGCGAAGCGGAAAGGAAGCGAATCATCGAGCTTGCCAGTGTGAATTTGAAAGATGAACAAGGTTATGGTGAACATCCAGAAAGCTTGTTGCAAGAGACCATTATTAGGGCTTATGTGGATTTTATCCACGATGAGCGACCGCGACCAGACAAAGCATATATGGCGGGGGTTATGGCCGCGCTGACGCAGGAACAATTCCAAAAAGCGCTTCAAGAGAATCCATTAACTCAGAAGCAATTTGATCAGCTTGGAATAAAAAATTTGGACGATTTGAAGGCGAGGTGGGAAGAATATTTTGATAGATTTGCCCGCAACGAGCTGCGAGAGCGCGTGTATGATTTCCTGAAAGAATACGAAGGGATAAATCAGTCATTCGCTGTGTATTTGGGTACGAATATTAAAAGGCTGATTATCTAAAGACCGAGACCTCAAGGTCTCTCGAACCGATGCACTACTGTGCGGGGGCACTGCGAACCGAACTAGTTCGGTCGTCCTAGTGCCCTACCCTGAAATAGTATTGAAAAATCTTGGTTTTATAAATTGCGCCGTAGTAGGAATCGAACCAGCACGTCGTTATCGACGTAAAGCTCCAGCTCATACATCGAGATTTGTACGGTATCTGAACCTCGGCTAGGCGCTGTATCGCGTCGGCTGAATCATAGTCAGAAGATACCCCCTATCCTCCGCGGTAGTAAGAAGTTCAGTACGGAAACCGACGTCCGAGAATAATTTTGTGGCGGTATATTCGGTAAATTTAATGGAACGCGCCACTAACATATTCTCATTCTTTTCAAGCGTAAAATGTTCACCGGCGATCTTTACCTTGACGGGCTTCTTAAAGATGATGCGACACTCAATCTGGCTATACTTTTCGTTCCACAGTGCTTCGTAGGTATACGCGCTGCCCGATATACCAAGCTCTCGAGGGATCTCCAACAACAGCTTTTTGACGACCGTATTTGTATAATGCGGAACAATGCTCGAAACCTTGGCAAGGTTCGTAAGTTCCACACCGATAATAAGAAAGTCCCTGGAGGTCATCGAATCCCGGAAATTAGTGAGAACGCGATTTAGGTCTGAGTGATTACCGAGCGTACTGCCGAGAAACAGCATCAGGTTCGTTCCCCCGCTATCCTTGAGGTCGTAGGTGATATCTGAAAATTGTCCGAGTTCGAAGTCCATTTGCACGGGCTTGCACTTCGTGCCTGGAAAACGCTTCTTGATGGTGCCGGATGCTAGCTCGATCATCTCATTGCTGATGTCCAGCGGAACATAGGTGAAGTGGATATTCTTTTCCTTCAGTCGCTCCAAAATCGGCAGCACAGGTCTGCCGTTGCCGCAGCCAATATCGATAATATTAATGCCCTTTTGAGTGTCGACTGCCGCAAGAAAATCGCCAACCTTCTTTTTCAAAAGAGCAGTTTCCGCAGAGTTAATACCTTTCCCCTCGCTCCGCTGCCGGGCGATACGGTCCCAGTTATATGCGCCCTCGCCAAGATAGGCAAATTTCAAGGGTATTTCCGCTCGACCCTGGATTGCGGTGACCAACTCGGCCTCTTGTCGTTTGCTGAGAAGCTTGAGAATCGGCATGGAATGATTATAGCAGATGCCCTCTTATCGAAGAAAGCATTAATTCTTAACTTCTTAAATCCAGAAATCTACCGCTCGGCCTAGTTCGAGTCCTGGTTCCCTGCCAGATTTTTCCTGAAAATTTGATTTCGGCAACGCAGGAAAAATAAGGGCCTCCCGGTCCACGATAAAAAATGTTGTCTGCGGAGAGGGTGGGATTCGAACCCACGGTACCCTTTCGGGCACACCATATTTCGAGTATGGCCGTTTCGACCGCTCGCGCACCTCTCCAAATTATTTACACTGAGCTAAAAACTTTTGATATCGTGCAATATGCTTTTCGTTATGCGAGCCTATTTCTGAAAAAAATCTTTCAATGTCATTGTGGCGGCGCAAGAAAACTGATAATTGCGGGAATGTGCAGTTCGGCGAGAAACCTAATTGCCATAACGATTGGCAGATATCAGCTCTTAATTTATCAGCATAAGCAGTGATTGTCCAGCCGATATTGTAGTACTCATTATTATTTATAAGGTGTCGATCAAGGAAAATTGAACCGTCGGTATCAAACATCCCGCGGAGAAATGCTTTTTGATACTTATTGTTCGCGATAATCCAATCAGGCATCGCTACATGATTTTTAATTTTATCGCCGATTGGCATGCCTAATGAATGTATAAAATCAACGGCTGATTTTGACGAAGCAACTATTACAACAGCCTTTTCAAACTGACGATTTTGGATCTTTGCTTCGATGTCGAAAAGATCTTTTATGATTTTTGCCGTGAAGCGGGCATGTTCCATATCAGTTTCGGAATTTGTAGTTACGCTTAATTGATAGTCTGTAAGATGTCCATCGCCGATCATAATGCCTAAAAATTCAGCTAACTTTTCTGATTTTTGCGGGATAGTGATTTTTTTCAAGAGCACAAAACCATCCTTTTTGCGTTGGTGCGTTATGAGCGACGCCAAACCGCCCTTACGCCTGCCCTCTGGTGTCCCAAAATTTTTCTGTGGCAATTTTATGGCTCCTTTTTGCATGTTTTGGATGTCTATGGCTTAATTTTTAACGATACATTTCAAATGTCAAAATTCTTTTAATGTTTTTTTAATGTGCGATAATGAAGGTATGGAGATGAAATTTATCCTCATCATCGGCGCGGGGGAACTGGGGCGGGCGGTCGGGAAATTATTAGAGGACAAACCGGTTGCGGTTTCTTTTTGGGATGCTGATCCGGCGAAGATGCCAGGGCAGAAAAAATTGGGCGAATTGGTTCCGGCGGCGGATTGCGTTTTGCTTTGCATTCCGTCCTGGGCGGTGCGGGATGCTGCCAGTAAAATTTCGGCCGCGGGATTGCGGAAGGAGGCGGCCGTGGTCGCTTTTTCAAAAGGGATCGAAGCGCAATCCCTGAAAACGATGGGGGAGCTGTTGCCGGAATTGCTGCCGGTGGACCAGCCGTTTGCCGTGGTTGGCGGGCCGATGCTTGCGGCGGAAATTATGGACGGTAAGCCGGCTGCGGCCGTCATCGCCTCAAAAAATGCAGCCGTTGCCGGGAATCTCCGCGAACTTTTTGCCTCGGATCATTTTAAGGCGGAAGTTTCGGATGATGTTTTCGGCGTTTCGCTCGCCGGGGTTTTGAAAAATATTTATGCCGTGGCGCTCGGGATCGCGGACGGGCTCCGGATGGATGGCAACCAAAAAGGCCTGCTCGCCGGCCGCGCGATGGAGGAAATGGCTAAAGCGGCGAAAGCGCTCGGGGCAGGCGCGGAAGCGGTTTCGGGCACTGCGGGCTTCGCCGATTTCCTGGCGACGGCTTACAGTCCGTATTCTCGCAATCGCGAAACGGGCGAAGAAATCGTCAAATCCGGAAAGTGCGGCTTAAAAGGCGAGGGATTGGTTTCGCTTCTTCCATTAATGGATCGGCTGGGCGCGGCGCTTGATGCGAAAGCTGCTTCTGGTTTTCCGCTTTTGCAGTTGATCAGAATGATCGCCGTCGACTGCGAGCCGGCTGGGCCGGCCTTTGAAAGCTTTTGGAAGAGCGGACAAGCACTCTGACTATTCGTAAAATAACCAAAAACCCCATTCCGAAAATCTCCCGCCCGGGCTTCGGCGACTGGGATATTTGGGGGGGATCGGTTCTATGCGGCTGGACGGTCTTCTTTATATACCACCTTATAGAAATCGGAGTAGGTCAAACCTTGCACGATGATGCCGACAAGTAATGCTTCGATGAAGCTTCGGTGGTCGACGTTTGATGGCATGGCGGCCAAAACAAAGCTGGCGTAAAGCCAGTGGTGGACGTGCACCGTATAATCCTTCACTTTTATGCGGATCGACTTCCATTTGCCGCGGTGCCCTTCGAACTTGCCGGAGAGCAGCTCGGCGAACGTAAAGCCAATAATGGCGGTCAAAATGAGCGGGAGCGTTATCATAACTGACAAAGACCATTATACCACAGGGAGGAGAAAGAGGGAATAAGGAACAGAGGAGAAGGAATAAGGAAGGGAATATTGAAGCAGGAGTACGGAATTTAGCCCTTATTCCGTTATTCATTCCCGTCCCCGTTCCTCCTCTTTCCTCCTTCTTCGCCCGGCACGGCATGCATATTGACAAGAAAACGTTTATCCATATAATGGAACGGTGCACTTTTACAACCGAACATAAGAGTTAGAGAGTTTTTTAGTTGTCCCAAATATTCCGGAACTCATCTTCGAATGAGTTCTTGATCTTTTTCCGATTTTTTATTCAATAAAAAGTCGGTCGTTAATTCGAACCCCTCGATCGAGGGTTTGAATTTAACCATTCAAATTCTTTTTTTCAGAGGATTTGATCCTGGTCCAGGATGAACGCTGGCGGCGTGGATAAGGCATGCAAGTCGAACGGTGAGAGGTGGGGGTTGAGAGGTTGGAAGTGAGGACATACAATGCAAATATGATTAAGAGTTTCAACGATCTTGAAACTTATCAGAAAGCTAAAAAATTATATCCGGAAGTTGTCGAATTCAGTATGCAATTTCCGAAAGAAGGGTTTCATTTGCGGGATCAGCTGTGTCGTTCTGCAAATTCAATACAAGCGAATATTGCAGAGGGATATGGCAGGTCCGTTTCGGAATTCAAGATGTATCTTACAAGATCGCTTGGTTCCTGTAATGAAACCGGTAGCCATATCACGGATGCAATCAATGCAAAATTTGGAAATGCATCCGAAGGCGAACGGCTTTTTAGCGAATATGATGTTTTAGGAAAGCAAATTTATCGTTTGCGCGAAAAATGGCATTGATGTTTTCTCATTTCTCATTTCTCATCCCTCACATCTCACAGTGGCGAACGAGTTAGTAACACCCTGGTACGTACCTCGAAGCCGGGCATAGCTCGCCGAAAGGCGGGGTAATTCCCGATGTTGTCGAAAGACCAAACTCGCAAGAGGCTTTGAGATCGGCCTAGGTCCGATCAGCTAGTTGGTAGGGTAATGGCCTACCAAGGCTACGACCGGTAGGGGAGGTGAGAGCCTGACCCCCAACGACGGAACTGAGACACGGTCCGTACTCCTACGGGAGGCAGCAGTCGAGAATATTCCACAATGGGCGAAAGCCTGATGGAGCGACGCCGCGTGCAGGATGAAGGCCTTCGGGTTGTAAACTGCGGTAGTAAAATAAGAACGCAAGTGACTGTTTTACGGAAAGAGGTTGGTAACTACGTGCCAGCACCCGCGGTAATACGTAGACCTCGAGCGTTATCCGGATTTATTGGGCGTAAAGCGCGTGTAGGCGGTCTTGCGCGTCATCTGTTAAAGCCCACGGCCTAACCGTGGAAGTGCAGGCGATACGGCAGGACTAGAGGAGGTTAGAGGTGCATAGAACGCACGGTGTAGGGGTGAAATCCGTTGATATCGTGCGGAATACCAAAGGCGAAGGCATTGCACTGGGACCTTCCTGACGCTGAGACGCGAAAGCGTGGGGAGCAAAAAGGATTCGTTGTTTTGCGCTTACTCGTGAACAAATCATAATGAAAAAATTCACGCGGTCCGCAACGAATGTGCTTTTGAAAGCAGTTTAAGATTGTTGGCTGCTTTCAAAAGCACATTCGTTGCGGACCGATAAAGAGAATTTTTTCACGGTGATTTGTTCACGAGCGGCAAAACCCCTCATGGGTTGAGGGAAGACAGAGTCCCAAAAGTGAGAAGCGAGGGATGAGGAGTGAGGGGTGAGAATTTTCACGCCCCCCATTTCACAACCCCTACCTCCCATTTTTGTAAACTTGGCTATATGCTGGAAAACCTGCGAATGCCGAAGTACCCGAAAGGGTGACAATCTTCGGACGATGCAGATAATCAGCAGGAAACTTATGGATATCGAACAATGGGGAGTGTAATGCCAGAATTCGAAACGTCTGGAGGCGAGACCGGAAACATTAAGCGGTATCTTGCTAAAGGATATTTGAAGAGAGAAATTTCTTCTACGGATTGCATTGGCACAGCAAAGTTGCACTATTCCATTAGGGAGCGGAGATTCGTCTCTGCTCCCACCCATTATTCGATAGCTGTAAGGATCCTCAGAGACTACATGCCGAGCACCGTCGAAGACGGCGGAATGCCTAATATCTAATTACTAATTTCTAACGAATGCCTAATGTCAAATTCCCAATTCGACATTCCAGCATTGGACATTCGTTAGAAATTAGAAATTAGAAATTAGAAATTTCGCGCGCTTCGCGTGGTGATAATATAGTCCGAACTGCATGGCGACATGCAGAGCTGGCCAGAAATGAGTCAGCCCGGTGGCAGTTTTGAAATTTGTAATTTGGATATTGGTCATTCATTAGAAATTAGACCAATTAGAAATTAGAAATTTCAATTCTGTTGCTGTGCAACAGAATTGTAGATACCCTTGTAGTCCACGCCCTAAACGATGCCTGCTTGGTGTTTCGAGTATCGACCCTCGGAGCGCCGGAGCTAACGCGTTAAGCAGGCCGCCTGGGAAGTACGGCCGCAAGGCTAAAACTCAAAGGAATAGACGGGGACTCGCACAAGCGGTGGAACATGTGGTTTAATTCGATAGCAAACGAGGAACCTTACCAGGGCTTGAAATGTGTGCTGACGGGTGGCGGAAACGTTGCCCTTCTCACAAGGACAGTACACGCAGGTGCTGCATGGTTGTCGTCAGCTCGTGTCTTGAGATGTTCCCTTAAGTGGGGAAACGAGCGCAACCCCTATTGCGCGTTACAAGTGTCGCGCGAAACTGCCCCCGCTTTTGTGCGCGAGGCGGAGGGAGGTGAAGCGGAATTTGAAGGCCGTCTTCGAA
>JAGWKM010000080.1 GCA_028865305.1 Patescibacteria group bacterium
GCTGGGCGGCAAGATTGGTTTTGGAACGTGGCCACGCACGCAACTCGAACGGCTTCGATGGCGTGGTCGCTGGTCAACAATGCCACGGTTTCCGAATATGCTCGATTATCTGCACCGGGCGCAGGTAATGCGGTCAATTTCGCAATCCATGCAGGTACCGCGCCGACTGTGCCGACCAGCGGTACGCAGGCCATAAAGCTTTACCTAATTGATGCAACTACAACGCCTGCCATCGGCGTGGCCGCAAATTTCACGGCCACGACGCTTGATTGCGGCGCTTGGCAGATGCTGCGCGGTCGCGGCTCGAACGCCTCACCAGCGGCCATTCAGAGCGGCGACGCCATCGGGGAAATTCAATGGGATGGCTACTATTCAACCACTTCGACCAGCTTCGGCCAGGGCGCAGTTATTCGAGCGACGGCGACCGAGACATGGACGAGTTCGGCCAACGGCACAAATTTATTTTTCTATCTGGCCACGACCGGAACCACCATTGCGGAAAAAATGTCGCTGCGTAACACAGGCACGCTGCGGATCAACGCCACATCGGGCAGCTTCGACACGACAACGCTTTTACAGGTAGGAAACTATGGATCGTGGTCTGTAAACGTCACGGCGGCAATCTATGCACAGGCCAATGGCACCACGCCATTGCAGGTCATCGGCACCAGCGGACAGACGGCCAATGTTTTTCAGGTTTTCAATGATGCGTTATCGGCCAATCTATTTGTCGTCAATTCGGTCGGCGTGGCAAGTGTTCGATTGGGATTAAATACGGCCAGCGGCGGAAAAGCCAATGTCGGCGGCGTGGCGAACGTGAACATCACCAGTGCGGCCAATGTCGGTGCGGCTCAAACCGATTTGATTACCTACAGCCTGCCCGCAAGCGCGCTCGGCACCAACGGTGATCGCGTGGAGGTGCAGGCATTCGGAGCATTCAACACGAATGTGAATGCCAAACGATTGAAGATGTTCTTTGGGTCAACTGCGATTTTCGACACCGGAAGTTTAGTTTTCAACGGCGGTGCATGGTACATTTACGCGGTCATCACTCGCTTCGGTGCAGCCGTCCAAACGGCGATCAGCGTTTTCGACGGAAACCTGACGCTGGTGACGACGAACTGTCAAGAGACCGTTCCCACCGAAACAATGAGCAGTGCAATTACAATCAAATGCACCGGCCAGGGAACGAACAATAGCGACGTGATTCAAGACGAAATGATCGTCAATTGGTACCCGAACGCATAACCCGAATAGGAGCATCTAAATGTCAATCAGCATTTCATTGAAAGAATTGAACCAGAGCTATCAGGAACTGAAGCGGCTCTGCGAGCAGGACATGCCCAAAGGCAAGGGGCAAACCGCGCGCCGACTCTCCCGGATCAAGCGAACAGCGGATACAGCAATCGAAAACTGGAACGACGACCAAAAGAAAATTGCGCGCGCGCACGGCCTGATTATTTCCGGCGTGCAGGTGCGCGCACTGAAAGAAGGCGAACTCGTCACGCCAGAGCAATTCGAGGCCTTTGAATTGGAATGTCGTGGCGTGCTGGAATCGCCGGAAGAGGCCGTCACGTTCCGAGGCGAGCCGTTCACGGATGCAGAATGGAGCGAGATCGAGCCGGCCTTGAACATCTCACCGGAAATGCTCAATCGGCTGGTCTGGCTGATACCCGATAGCGAATAACAGTTCGAGTCGCCCAGGGAAAAGATGATTGATGGGATGCTTCTCAATCATTCGAGTGAGCCTGGGCGACTCGATTCATTAAATCACCATGAGCAAAACCGAAATTCAGAATCTGGTAGTTGACTACGCGAACGGCTATGGAATTGATCCAGCGGTCGCCGTCGCCCAGATTCAAAGAGAATCCGGCTTCAATCCCAACGCCGTCGGACATGACGGCGAACGTGGCCTTGCTCAGATTCTGCCAAACACTTGGCCGCAAGCCTTGCCGGGAGTAAGTTTCGCAGCGGCATTTGATCCTGACTACAACTTGACCGCGTGGGGCAATTACATGCTGTGGCTTCTGAATCGGTATGACTGGAATTACAGCAAAGCACTGATGGCCTACAACGGTGGGCCGGGAAATCTGGATCATGGAACAGTAAGCCGGGCAGCCCGAAATTACGCTAAAACAATAATTGCAAATGCAGGATGGCAGACCGACATGCCTGCTATCGCGGATTCGCCCGAAGACGAATCAGGATTATCAATCTGGGCAGTTGCTGGGATACTTGGTGCAGTTCTCGCGGTTGCTTTTCTACGAGGTAAATAAAATGTGGCTTCAGATCGTCTTTCCGACAGTGCTTGCGGCAATCAAAGCGGCTTTCAAGAATCCCAAGAAAGCCGCAGAGGTTCGCGAGTATGCCTTACAACTTGCAACTTGGATTGAATTGACCTGGGGACGAGACCCACTTTTCCAGGCCGCGCTCAACGAAAGAGTTGACGCGGAAAAAAAGCAGATGTAAGTTATTGCCTGTGTGTGGAGTTTGTGTTCCCGCCCGGCCCTGAGAGATGGCCGGGCGGGATTTTTTTATTCGGAGCTTCGCCTATCCCATCCTCGCCTACGTAGATGCCAAAAGCTACAACCTTTGTCTAGTGTTTTGCCGAGACTTGTGGCATACTCTTATTGCCCTAAAACGCAGGGCAGGAATTAAGACTTATGGCACAACGACAAATCAAAGCCGCAATCTACACTCGCGTTTCTACGAACGATCAAAAAACCGACATGCAGACGTCGGAACTTCATCGTTATTTCAAAAACCAGAACTGGAAGATCGAAGCGGAGTTCACTGAAACAGCAAGTGGAACGAAAAACGACAGGCCAAAGCGAGCCGAACTGCTCAAGCTCTGCCGTCAGAAGAAAATCAACACGGTCGTCGTCTGGAAACTCGACCGCTGGGGGCGTTCGGTTCAAGACCTTGTGACAACGCTAAATGAATTTCGAGAAACCGGGATCAACTTCATTTCAATCACCGAAGCGATTGACTTGTCCACGCCGTCAGGTCGCGCACTCGCTCAAATGCTGGCCGTCTTTGCTGAATTCCAACGGGAGATCATTAAGGAAAACGTACTAGCCGGCCAAGCCCGCTACCGAGCGGATAATGACGACTGGGGGCGACCCGCAACCGCGATGGCAAAAAGCGAGCAAGTCCTGGCACTAAAGGCTCAACGATGGCCACGAAAGAAGATTGCCGCTGAAGTCGGAATCAGCACGCGGTCAGTGAGCCGCATTCTCAAGCAACATGGAGGACAATCATGATTCAACCAAAAGATGAAATTCACTACGCGCCCATAACGGGCAATATACAAATTTACCGAAACGGCCAGCCAGTGCCGTTTTCTTCCCCTTTTTCATGGACAGAATTCCATGCATTGATGAACGAATTCTTGGACGCTAGGTCGGCAGGCAAGATCAAGTTGACAAGAACCGCGACATATGGACATCTGTTTTTCCATGGACATTCAGGTCGGGTTGATATTTACACAAAAGAGGACGAGTCATGAGCAAGCGAAAGCAAGCTGATCCACTAAAAACTATTTACATGATCCAGTATGGCCGCGTGCATTTCTGCTACATGGTCGGCCTGAGCTTTATTCAAATCTGGACGGACACGAAAACCGATTGGCCGGAAATGCCTGAGTATTTTAGGACTTGTTTCTCAATAAAGACGCCATTTCGACATGAATATGCGCTTGAAAATTTTGTCCTGAAAGCCATCAAGAAGAAAG
Organism: Patescibacteria group bacterium; assembly: GCA_028865305.1. Classification (GTDB taxonomy): domain Bacteria; phylum Patescibacteriota; class Minisyncoccia; order UBA6257; family 2-01-FULL-56-20; genus REEB161. The sequence goes on from JAGWKM010000080.1 coordinate 3,734, forward strand.
TTGCCGAGCAGCGCAAAGCCGGCACAAGCGCAAAGCCGGAAACGCTAAAAGAAAAGGTGAACCGGAAAAAGAAAACCAGGCAGAAAGAATACCTGCCGTTTGAAGGGTAGGCCATGCAATTACGATTGATTGAAAATGAAAAAGAAGACTACTCCGCGCAAAAAATATTGATTGGCCTTTCAGGTGGGGAAATATTATCCAGATAAAAAAGAAAAAGCCGACGCACTGGCCATACAAATCGGCTCTTATTGGGGCAGGCAGGTAAAACCAAACAATCCATTTATCTGCGACAACTGCGAAAGACTGTTTTCGTAAAATAAAAGCCTGCCGGGTCTTTCAACCTGGCAGGCTTTTAATTTTAGCGTCAATCCCCTTCCCGCTACCCTCCGCACTCTACGCAAAGATTTGTTTTTTCATTCAATGCATCGCTGACCATTTTTCTGGCCTGATCGAGCGTTGCTTCTTTTGCTGATTTCTCAGCATTTCCGCAATTGTGACAATGCAGGAACATGCCCCAATAGCGCGGCTCGGTTTCCGATTTTGGCCGAGAATCGCAGTAAAAGGGATTGACCAGCGAGTTTGCCACTGCCTCTGATTTTTGAGATAAGCAGCCGGGACTTGCACATGCCTGCTGTTCATATTCGGCTAAAAGTTCATGGGTAATCCTCCCAATCTCTTTTGCCTTAGCGACAATCTTTTTATCCACCGCATCTTCCCAGATTTCTTTTGCAAGTCGATCAATCGTCGCCAGCGATAAGGCCGACCCTGACGGCAAGTCCCCGCTTTCCCTTTCGGATAAGTTCGCCCCTGAGCCTGTCTGCGATAAACCATCTTCTTTTCTCATTTGAATGCTCCTTTAGTGTTCCAAATTCATGTTTGCCCAGACGCTTAAAAACGTATGAGCCTTTAAGTTTTCCAGTGCGCCAACGAAGCTTGATTTTGAATCCTTTATCATCTGCCGGACACTCAAACCAATAGCCGGGTGGTAGCCCTGGTAATGATGCTTTTAAGCCGTTTTGCCCACCGGTGGGCAAAACCGATAACTCTCGCTTTTTCCGTAATTTAGCCGA
>JAGWKM010000019.1 GCA_028865305.1 Patescibacteria group bacterium
TGCGAGGAAGGCGATTTCGAAGGTCTTAATCCCCGCTTCGATGTCAGTAAGCGTAGATTTGATGGAGAGCGCAAGCGCCCGCCAGCGCACCCGACATTCTTGCTCCCAAAGTTGATAGCCTTTCTCTGGTTCTATTTTTACCTTTCGTCCGTAGCCGTTAACTTTTTCTTTGAAGCGTATGGCATTGGAATCCGGCAGTGGAAGTGTAATGCGAATTGTTTTATCACGCAATGTGAATGTTAGCTCCGCGCCTATTTCATCCGTGTAATACTGAAAGCGCATAGGCGGATATTTGCCACCGCCAGTTTTAGCGTTGTCCGTTGCCCAAAATTTACGAAGCAGCCCCTCGATCTCGGCGCGAGATTTTTCAACGGAAACGGAAGTATTTTCAGCGTATGGCATTAGAATAGAGATGAATAGTCTGCGAGTCAGTCATAATCCCTTGCGAAGTCATAGCGTACCACGCGATAAGCCCCACCGGGATAATGTTCTTTTTTATATTGTAATGCGGCTTTCAGGCTTCGGAAAAAATGAACGTCATGCTGAGTCCACCCTACTTTCTCTTCCCGAAAACGACGGGCTTCGATAACGAAGATGTAATTGTTACGTAATCGCGGCATGACTGCTCAAACGTACAACGTCCCGGCATTGTTCCCGGAATATAAATTAATTCGTGTTAATCGAAATTTCACGCGGTATCGCATTGCCGTCCGGGTCGAGTTTTCGCCGGATGAGTCCTTTTCGTTCCAGCGCAAGAATGAGCGATTGCCCGTTGTTCTTATAGACTTTTTGCCCGTCCTTCGCAAGGTACTCCGCGAGTTCCCGCGCCGTCGGGCCGTGCCCCTTGCGCGTGATAAATGATTTTATGAAGCTAAACGCCTTCGCCTGCTTCGCTGTAAGTTTGTGCATGGAATCCGGTAACGTTCGGGTGCGCGTGTTTGTTCCGGGAATTGTTCAACGCGGCGGTGGGTTATAGGCGGCATGATGAGCAAGCTCCACACCGGGGACTCCATCTCCGCCGCGCAATTCCGCGAGACGCGCACGAAGCGGCACGATTTGAAGCCAGAGGATATTTTCGCGGCCCATCTTACGGCGGCAAAGATTCCTTTTGAGCGACAATATAAGTTCCACCCCGAACGAAAATGGCGGGCGGACTTTATGATTAAATCGGGCGGAACTTCCGGCGCGATGTACTTATGCGATATAGATGGTGGAACGTTCTCGCGGTCGAAGCTTGGGCACAATTCCGGCGCGGGCATTGCAAAATCGTTCGAGAAATTCAATGAGGCGGCATTACTCGGTTTTCGCGTATTGCGATTCGACACACCGATGGTGCGTGACGGCGTTGCGCTGAATACAGTTATGCGATTGCTTCACGGCGGGAAAGAATGGAGGCCCGGGAAACAACGATGAAACGCTCCACGCATGATCTTTCGCGCTAAAAGTTTCGCCTTAATTCGGTTCCCTTTGGAGCCGGGGCGATTGTTCAACAACAGTTAATGTGAGTTACCCGTCCCGGTGCAAGCCGGGGCGGGGAATTATAAAAGATGAACGAATGCCCGATATGCCTTGCCGTTTATGAATTCGCGGCTCAACGAAGCTGGCCGGAGTTCGAAAAGAGGTGGATTCAGCGCAAGAACCACCCAGAAATTTTCGAGGCGGTTTTAGCGGACATAAAGAAAAGATTCCCGCGAATTTGCGGAATTAAGGGGCGCGAGGCGTAGTTTTCATTCATGACTCCGCTCCGATTCTTGCCCCAGAGTCGTTAAAGAGTTAAGAATAAGTTCATTTTAAACGGGAACCATCGTATGCTGGTATGAGGTTTGAAGAGCGTTCCACGAACGAGCCTAACATAGGCTTTAAGCGGAGTCACTTCATTCAGTGCCAGCACACTGAGCGAACGATGGCTCCGCTTTTTTATTGCGCTCGGCGTATTATCCTGTCATCGATATTGTGACGCTGAATCGTAAGATTCCCAAAGCATGATAACGAATTTCATTCCCGTATCATACGAAACGAGCGTGCAGCGTTCTACGCTGCACGGCAAGGGGCTGCGGCCTAAATCCTCGACAAACGGGCATAACGAAGCAGTGACGTTACTCGTAACACAATCCGCGCAATGTCCGAAAACTGACAACGCGGGCAAACGGCAGCTGCAAGGCTGAAACGAGGTTGGGGCCAAAACGTGGCGCGTGGATCAGCGCCACTACCGAACGGCAGTAGGTAGGAGCGGCCCGGATTACACCACGAATCCAAACGCACGCGGTTGCCCTTAGTAATAAGGTTCCTAAGAATTGCTCTTAGGGTGTGTCCGGGGAAGAACCGGAGCATAAAGGGGGTGGTGTGCGCAAATTACGAAAAGGGAACTATGCTGGAAATTTGGATAGATGGAGCGATCACAAAAAATCCCGGCGGCGTTGCTACCTACGGGTTTTTGGCGAAGCGCGATGGTGTAACGATTTACGAGGAAAGCGGCATGGTGGGCGAGGGTTCGCAGATGTCGAATAATGTTGCTGAATTCGCGGCGCTTTGTGCGGCATTAGAATATCTCTCCGGGGAACCTGCAATAATTTACACCGACGCTGAAATTATTCTTCGCAAGATGAAGCGATTGCATTCTCCGCCGAATGGATTATATGCCGCGCAATGCGTGAAGGCGAGAGTTCTTTTTCGGGATAATCCAGAGATTACGTTCCGATGGATTCCGCGAGAGCAGAACGAAGAGGCAGATGCGCTTTCGCGTGCCGCATTAGATGCTTTGAACGCAGAAGAAGAATCCGAATTACACGAAGCCATCCGTAGAGATTAATGTCAGACCAACGCCTCGACAAAGCCGCTAAGAAATTCGCCGCACTCGAAAAGGAAGTGGCGAAGCTCAACGCGAAATTCGATGAGATAATCGAAGGTCAACGCCACATTCGTGCGGCGCTGAAAGACGTGGAGAGAGCCTGTCAGCGGAAGATAGATTTCGCGCGGGAGCTTCAGGACGCTGCGAACGAGAACCATCATTTTTATTTGAAGAATCTGAACGCTCTTTTGAAGGCGAATAAGCTACCGACCATCGAGGAGCATTTGCAGGGGAATTCAATCTCGAAAAAAGAAGTTTAATTCACTGTCAAAACTCACATGATACACGTTATAATTTTCGACCGGCGTGAAGGTTTCAAAACCTTCGGGGTTCATGTGACCCTTGACAGCGCCGGTTTTTTATTTGTCACAAATTCACATGAATCCCACTATCCATGTTCGCCGTCAGCGGCCCGACGTGCTCGGAACCTATAATTACCAATCACTCGCAACATTTTATAACTCGAAACCCATGCAAGCGCCAAAAAAGAACGAAGCATTTCACGCGAATCTCGCACTCGCCAAAGAAGAACGACCGATTCCCGCTGTTGGCGGAGTCATCCACGATAAAAAGCAATATAAGAAAGATAAGGAAACTATTCGTAAGGGAATAGCGGGATTTATCGAAACGGGAACGGCGCTTGCTCGTGTGCGGGACACGCGAAGTTTCGAGATAGATGGCTATGGAACTTTCGATGAGTTTTGTCTTAAAGAATACGATATAACGCGACAATACGGAAATCGCCTAATTGCCGCTTCTGAGCTTGTAAGGGCACTTCCTGAGTATATTTCGGAAACAATTGTTTCCGAAAATCAGGCTCAGGCGTTGGCAAAAGCTGAACCCGAAGAACGCGAAGAAATAGTCTCCGAAGTTGCGGCGGAAGCGAAGGAATCCGGGAAGAAAGTTACCGCTAAAGCGATTGAGAAAAAGATTGAAGAGAAGAAAAAGAAAGCCGAACCGGAAGCCGCCGAATTTCGGGAACTCATTAAAGACGCAGTTGGGAACGAAGTGCCGGAATATCTCTATGCCGAATGGAAGCGCGGCGCTGAACTTGAAAAGCTGCTTACGAAGCCGCTCCGAGACGTGAAGAAAATGATGAGTGCGGGGATTGATAATGATAAAGCCTTCGTGCATTTAGACCAAGCGCACTTGGTTCAAATGCAAAATATGATTCATGCACTGGAAATTGGGCCGCACGTTGTTCACGTTTCATGCGAAGGAAAGGGATGTAAGGACTGCCGGAAGCGCGGGTATTTGACTGAACAAGTTTTCAAGCGATTGCCGAAAGAAGTGAAAGAAAAATATGGCTCCAAATAATCAGTTAGACATGCTTTACTTCCCGGAAGGCGAAGTGGAGCAACCGAACGACGGCTCGCCGGTTCTGCGGGACTATCAGAGTGCGCAACGAGACAGCATATTCGAGAAGTGGCAGAAGCATCGTTCCGTGCTCCTCGTTTCGAGCGTTGGGAGCGGGAAGACCACTACGTTTTGCCGTGTGGCGAAAGACCGCTTAGACGCTGGGCGTGTTTTAGTTCTCGCGCACCGGGATGAGCTTATTCGTCAGGCATATAATCGTTTTGGCCTTTTCGGAATTACTCCCGACGTAGAGAAAGCCGATGAGCGGGCAAGCCATTCCGAATACTTCAAGCGGGATGTTGTCGTTGGAACAGTTCAGACATTAAGTTCACCGAAGAGGTTAGCGCGATTTGACCCGAACGATTTTGGAACTCTTATTTACGACGAAGCGCACCATTGTACATCTCCGTCTTACCGAAGGATTTTAGAGCATTTCCTGCAAAACCCGAATCTTAAAGCATTGGGCGTGACGGGAACCCCGGATAGGTCGGACGAAGAAGCGTTGGGCCAGATATTTGAGGCGGTCGCAGAGCCAGTGTTCGGTATTGAAATGGCCATCGCGGAAGGCTGGTTGGTTGAGCCTTTACAGCAGTTCGTGGAAATTGAGGGATTAGATTTTTCGAATGTTGCGACGGAAAAAGGAGACTTGAAGCTGTCGGAGCTTCAGGAGATAATGGAGAAGGAGGAGAACTGTCAGGCGATAGCAGATTCCACGCGGCAACTTGCGGAAGGAAGACCCACGCTTATCTTTGCGGCTTCCGTGAAAGAAGCGGAACTTATATCGGACATTCTGAACCGTCACGAAGCGGGATGTTCGCGTTGGGTGTGCGGTAAAACTCCTACGCCTGAGCGAGAGGATTCTTTTGAAAGCTTTCGGCAAAAACGATTCCAATACTTCTGTAACGTTGGGGTAATGACCGAGGGAACTGACTTGCCATTCGTGGAAGTGATCGCGAATGCGAGACCCACTAAATCCCGCGCTCTCTATGAGCAAATAAACGGTAGGGCGCTCCGGGTGCTTCCGGGGTTAGTGGAGCATTTAAAAACGAAAGAAGAGCGATTAGCGGCAATAGCGGCGAGTCCGAAGGCAAAAGCCCTGCTCATTGATTTCGTTGGAAACTCTGGGCGGCATAAACTAATGACTGTCGCGGACATACTCGGTGGGAACATTTCGGATGAAGTCTTAGGGCTTGTAAACGAGCGAATCCGAAAAGCCGGGAAGCCTGCGAGTGTTGCGGAAGAGATCGAGCGCATAAAAGAAGAGCTACGGAAGAAGCAGGAGCGACGCGAACGGGAGCGAACGCGACGGGCCGGGATTGTTGGCAAAGCTTCATTCGAAACGCGAGAAGTAAATCCGTTCGATGATTACGATGGCTTTAGTTACACGCGAGGATGGAGTAACGAACCGCCGTCTCCTTTGCAGTGCGCGTACCTGCGGAAGCGTGGTTTTCAACAGCCGGAAAAGTTCACAAAGCGGCAAGCGAGCGCAATCATTTCTAAGGAGAAGGCCAGGGAGGCAAGTGCGCGGAAAGGATTAGGGGCTTATCCGAGCGACAAGCAGGAGTGGACGCTCATTAATCGTTGTGGATTTTCACGCGAACAAATTGAGGCTATGTCATTCGCAACGTGGAAAGGATATTTAGATTCTTATTTTGGCGGTACATTTACGAAGCCAGTGGAACCAACATTTACGGAACGATTAATTCACGAAACACAAAACGAATATGAAATCGGTGCGCCAGCTTTCTGAGCTTGAATTCGGAATGCATGTTTTAGTTACCCGCGATGACGGCGTTCGCTATCATGCGCGTATGGGCAGGCGCGGTAAGACCGGCTCGGAACTCTTCACGGAGCACGGGCGGGAAGTTATATTTGATGCAGAAATTAATGCCGGATGGCAGGAGGTAACGTTAACATGAGCCTACAAATTGCACGTCACAAAGACCGCGTTCGCTCGAAAGCGTATCTTGAATTTATTGCTTCGTTTCCATGTTTGAAATGTGGCAATAGAGATTCGCAATGCCACCATGCAACCTCACGGAAGTGGAGTTCGGGCAGCGATTTGAAGTGCGTACCGCTTTGTGCTGTCTGTCATGCCGGCGTGAGCTCACGGGAAGATTTCACCGATGCAATACAGGCGTATCAAGCGATGTTTCGGAGGCGCAATAAGTTACCGGCCGGAGACTTCGAAGCGGCGATGCTGGAAAGCGGCGTTGCTTATCGCAAAGACGGCTCGAAACGCAAGAATCGAAAAGAGTTTAAGAAAAAGTTCACAAATCCATTCGAAAAATGAAAACCGCTGTAATAATTTTTATTTGCTTTTATAGCATTGGCCTTTTTTCCGGGCTAATGAGCGTGATCGGAATCGACATGTGGCAATATAAGGGGAAGCCTAAGCACCATGAAAAACCATATTGAACTCCACATCCGTTACTACTGGCCCAACTGCCAGCGCGCCGTCGTCCTGACGGGCGAGGAATTGCGGAAATTGGTTCCGAATTATCAGCCACACCCACAGCCGAACATGGCGCTCATTCAGGCGATTTATTTCACGCATTTGGGAACATTTTCAATTAATTAAATATGGCATATATGCTTCCACCTCCTCCGTTAAGCCAAGAAGAATTCACTCGTCGATGGAAAGCTTCTAACATGACAGAATCCGAAATCAAAATCTGGAACGAAGCGATAGAGGCGGCGATGGTTGCGAACATGAGGCCCAATGGGTTGAATCGAATTGCGGAGCTAATAAAGCCAGCGCCCGCACCCGGAGACTTGACCGAGGATGAGCTATGCGCCGATGAACTATTATTGGCATCAGATAAAGCTGGTACGTTGGGCGGTATTTGGCAAGACTTGCGCCGTCTCGTTGCCGAAGTACGACGGCATAGGAAGGAGCAAGCCGAATCCCCGCATGAACATGAATGGCATCACGGAGTTGGTTACGAAAATCGACAAACATTCTGGTGCGATTGCGGAGCGGGTAAAGAAGTGAAAACTAAGCCGAGTCCGCATAAGCACGATTGGCGTAAAAATATGCCCGATGAAATAACGCGGTATCACGTAATTTCCGATTACGAATGTTCCTGCGGCGCGACCAAAACCGAACGCATTGAGGAATCGAAATGAAGCAATATACGAAAGCCGAAAACCGCACCATTGCAACGGGCGTAATCGTTGACCGGCTAAAAGCGACCGGCGAATTCCGCGAGGTAGAGCGAACGGACGGCGGCAAAGTAATAATCAAATTCCAGCCAAGCGAAGAAAGCACGAAGGAATTTCTGCGAAAAGTTTTCGGCATGGAACCATCCCCAACCGCCCAACCGAAATGAGCACTGAAGAAAAAGCAATCCTGTTCACCATTTGCGCACTTCACGGAACAAATGAAGTTCTGGAATTTATCGCATATTTCCTGAATCCATTAAGCCGTGACTCGAAAGACCTAATGAAAATCATTGAGCGAAGCCGCAGAGAAATAGCCAATTCCAGTTACGTGGGAATTTCTGGACTGGCCCAACCGTTGAGCGAATAATGGCAGAAATGATTTGGCGGAACGAAAGACGCAAGGTGTCGGAACTTTCTGACCATCCAACGAATCCGCGCATCCTCACCGAGAAGGGCATGTCCGATTTGCGGAAATCCATCGAAGCCTGCGGCTACGTGGAACCTATCGCAATCAACACGAACGGTCGAATTCTCTCCGGCCATGCTCGCCGCAAAATCTTAGAGCAAGCCGGACTCACGGAGGTTGACGTAAGAGTTCCCGAACGCGAATTGACCGAGGCCGAGGAGCGAGAAGTGCTCGTCAGGATGAACAAGAACGTTGCCGGAGAATTTGACTACGAGATTCTGGCGAACGATTTCGAGATTGAGGAGCTAAAGGATTACGGATTCGATAATGCCTATGAGGACGACTCAGAGCTGGCTGAGGTGCATAAGGCAAAGCCATATAGTATGACTCGCGTTCTCGTCTTATTTCCGCCGTCGAAGTTCGCCGAAGTGAGGGAGCACTTTGAAGCATTGCAACGAATAACAGGGGTAGTCTTTGAGCAAAATTCGTTTTAAGGGCGAGCAGAAAAAGAGCACACACTTGCAGGAAAAGCTTCGTCTTCGCATGGATGTATTGCCGGACGCTCCGCTGCTCGTTGTCGATGCGTTCAGCGCAGACGAAGAAATATGGAGCGCGATTCGGAGGCAAAGAAAATTTCCGACGAAGGTTATTCGAATCGAAAAAGGGAAAGATCATTGCGGGTTTTTCCTTTGGGGTGATAACTTGAAATTTTTACCAGAGATCGTTGAACATGCGAAGCCGGATGCCGTTGACCTCGATGCCTACGGTGTTCCATTCGCTCAGATGCAATTGCTCCGCGATCTGCGGTATTCGGGAATGGTTTTCGCAACAGCTATTCTTTCGAAGATCGCTTCGCTGCCGAACGCCATGCTTCGTGATTTAGAAATTTCTGATGCGATGATTCGAGACGGTTCGCGTTTAATTACCTATCAATTTTACGATTTGATTTTGGAATGGCTCAATAAAAATGGCGCGACGGATATTCGCGCCATTCGGAAAGAGGATTCGCTTCGAAAAATGTATCTATCCTATAGGCTTAATTGAAGTTCACGCTCAACGATTGGAGTCGAATACGAGGGTCGTATTACTTGCGGCAGGCGTGGAAATTCGTCCCATGTTCTGCCGTCGAGTGTTCGACCGGCGGAATGCGATGTCGCTCCGCCCCATTGTTTGTGGAGGAACTTAACGCAATGAGCGCGGCAATTATCGCGTATCTCACGCACCCAGTCCATCCGATCTTCGCGCGGAATCCAGCGTCCGTTTATTTTCCGAACGAGCGCACGACGCTCGCAGACCGATTCTTTCGAAAGGTGCGAACCGGATTCGCCGCCCGTTATGAGCCAGTGAATGCCAGAGAGATCGAGCGACGAAAGCGGGCCAAGAAGCGGTTCGGCGGAAATGAAGCGAATCGAAGCCTCGACTTCGCGGAGAATTTCCACGCGGTGAAGCCATCGTTCGTTTTCAACGGTAACTCCCGCCCAGAAGTTATGCGGGAATTTGCGTCGCTTCGAATAGCGAAGCATGTTTTCAGGCCGCTTCGTGAGCACCTGATATTCATGCTGAGGCGTTCGCTCGATTTCGTCCAGCACTTTATCACGGTATTCGTCGGGAATTTCTTCCCAAAACAGATCACTCATGCTATTAACGAAGATGAGCGATGGTGTTTTCAACTTCGACGGTTCGCCAAGCTTATGCGGCCTGATCGTGAGATCGAAGCCGTGCGGAAATGCGGCGGTTCCTCGTTTGTTTTCGGCCAGCGTCTTCGCGTAGCAGAATTTGCAGCCTTCCGAAACCTCGGCACAGCCGGATGCCGGATTCCACGTTTGATTCGTCCAGATGATTGCGGTGTCATTCATGCCGCTAATAACTTGCCCCCCGAAACGTATGTTCGCTTAATTCGCCTTTCTGAATTTATTTTAATTCGCGGATTCGCTGAACCTTTCTTCTCGAAACTGAATCGACGTGAACCAAACCACCCAGACCGCCCGTTAGCCGAAATGTAGAAGAACTCTAAAAGAATGCCAGCTAACGGGACAGCCAACCTAATTCCGCTCCAGCGCGGCCAGAATCCACGCCTGGTGCTCCCGAATCACAAGGAGCGCGGCGCGTCCTTCGAAACACAACTGGAGCGAATCGCCAACATGCGCGGCGGCGAAGTGGATGGTGGCGATGGAAAAGTTACACTCAACCTCGAAGCTCACGCATGGTACAAGCTGCTGCGGGATTCGCGCAATGACAAAGACTTCGACCTCGTGCAACGTGCGAACGCGCTGGCTAAGTTCAGCGACCGCCTCCACGGCAAGCCACTTCAGCGTCAGGAGCTTTCCGGCTCCCTCGATCACAACCTAACGGGCTTCATCGCATTCGCGGATATTAAGGACTTCGCGGCAATGAAACAGGCTGTTGCCGAAGGCCGGTACTTGCCGCACGAGGATGGGCTAATACCTAACCCGGATTTTAAGGAACTTGCCGAAAGCAGTTCAGAATCGCAAGAAACAGAATGAGTTCAGAAACAAATTGTTTCTGAGAATTATGCCCGAAGACTATAGCTTAGAAGTCAAAGCGTTCGAACAGCGGTATGCGAGATGGTGGGCGACGGTTCGCCCGCTAAAGCCGCAGCCGGGGCCGCAGACTGAGTTCTACGAATCGAAAGCAGATATAACCATCGGCGGCGGCGGATTCGGTGGCGGGAAAACTTATGGAATTATAATTGACCCGCTTCGCCATGTATCTAATCCGGGATTCAACGCCGTATTCTTCCGCCGTGAGATGCCGCAGATCACAAACCCCGGCGGCTTGTGGGATGAAGCGAAAAATGTTTACTTGCCGCTAAAAGCTGAGTCTCGCATGTCCCCGTATGACATGACATTTCCTTCGGGTGCTCGAATTACATTCAGCCACATGCAGCGAGCGGACGATCGTTTGAACTGGGACGGCGCTCAAATACCGGGAATTTATTTCGATCAGCTAGAGCACTTCGAAGAATCGCAGTTCTGGTATATGCAGGGCCGCAATCGTTCCGTGTCCGGGGTTGTGCCATACATGAAGGCCACGTGTAACCCGCTGCCGGATTCATGGCTGTCTAAGCTCCTGCAATGGTGGTGGGATAAGGAGACGGGCTATGCAATACCGGAGCGAAGTGGTATCCTTCGGTGGTTCGTTCAGATTGCAGGGGAAAATAAATGGGGCGATTCGAAAGAAGAGCTATTGAACGCATACCCCGGAAGCCAGCCACTATCTCTTACGTTCATTCGGTTCCCGGTTCAGGCGAATGCGATTCTATTAGAGAAGAACCCGCAATATCTTTCCAAGCTCATGAACTTGCCTCGCGTCGAGCGGGAGCGCGGTCTGCTTGGAAACTGGAAGATTCGGTTAGAAGCAGGTGAGATGTTCAAGCGCGGAATCTTCGAATCGCATATCCGCAAGGCCGCACCGAACAACCTTACTCAATTCGTGCGCTATTGGGATAAGGCATTTACGGTTGGCGGCGGAGCTTATACTGTTGGCGTTCTTCGTGCATTGGAACCATTAGGCGAGCGCGACGGCATTCCAATGTTCAACGGCTGGACACTGGATGTTGTGCGCGGACAATGGGGGCAAGACTACCGCGATAAGATGATTTTGGGCACCGCAAAAAGCGACCGTGAGAAATACGGCAAGGTGCAAACGGTGTTAGAGCGGGAACCCGGTTCGCAGGGCCGTGACTCGTGCGAGATACTCATTCGAAAGCTTATTGGCTATGATGTCTCGGATGATCCCGTGAAAGAAGATAAGACCACGCGGGCCGGGCCACTTAGCTCTCAGCACTTAGCCGGAAACGAGTATTATTTAGAAGCGGACTGGAACGAGGAATTTATTTCGGAGCATGATTCGTTTCCATTCGGCACGTATAAAGACCAAGTCGATGCTTCGAGCGGCGGGTTTAACTGGCAAATGACACAACCAATTCCACGTGACTGGACAACCTACGAGGTATGAACATTAAAATCACTTACACCCACAAGCTCCACTACGACGGTAAGCGCAATAAGGAGCGGCTTGTAAAACTTCCCGCACTACCCTCGAAAGAAGAGGCCCGCGCACTCGTTTCGAGCTGGTGGAACTGCGACCAATCCATGATTGGCATTGTTTCGATTGAAGGCATGGAGCCGCATCGGATAACACACGAAGAGTTGCTCGAACACCACGGAATGAAAGAATAAATGCCAGACTCGCCCGTGACCGAATTACATTTGAAATGGGAGGATGGCGAAGCGACGATAATCGTTCCAGCCGAAGGGTTAGTCATCACCGCTCGTCACGAGTCGCAGGAATCGGAGAACAGCCTGCGGCGCGTTAAGCCGTACAAGATTCACGTAAATCAGAAGGGAATACACTTATGATTCGTAACTTTTTTCGAGCACTTTGGAACGGTGGGAGCCTTCCATCGTTGCGGTCAAAAGGACTTCCGGAGCCAAGAGGAATTAAATCTATGCTTAGGAACGAAATCGAGGATTTGCGCGGCAAGCCAGCTTTCTATTTGGCGAAGTCGGGATTCGGTAAGTACGATTGTCGGGATTTACCATACTATGAAGCATAGCCATGATTGCTCCCACCGCACTGATTGATGAACCATGCTCCATTGGAGACGGAACGAAGGTCTGGCACTTCGCGCACGTATGCAGGGGCGCTCATATCGGAGAAGATTGCACGATAGCGGAGCGTGCGTATATCGGCCCGAACGTAACCATTGGCAAGAATTGCAAGATCGAAAATGGCGCACAAATTTTCGAGGGCGTGACGTTGGGCAATAGCGTGTTCATCGGGCCGAACGTCACGTTCACAAATGATATTCTCCCGGTGCTTATTGATTCGGAGAAGTGGAGACAGGACGGGCGGTTCCAGCAAACAACGGTTTGCGATAACGTGAGCATCGGGGCGAATGCAACGATTCTCGCCGGAGTCACGCTCCACGCCGGTTGTATCGTAGGTTGCGGCGCGGTGGTAACACACGACGTTCCTGAGAATACGATTGTGGCGGGGAATCCGGCTACAGTTATTCGAACATTCGGAAGCCAGGCTGAACTATTGAAGGAACTCAACTCCTAAATAATTTGTACCGCAATTAACAGGCGCTAAAAATTCACCGTCTTTCAACGGTTAAGAAACGGCTCCGCAATCTCAAACTAACGAGGCGCGGAGCCGTTTTGCATTTGCTACGTTGAGTGAAAATTTTATTCTTGTTTTCTCTGGCCCTGTTTGCCGTGAGTATAATCGCGGCGATGTTCTTTCTCGCCCAGATTTGCGCCTGGACATTCGGCGCGTGGAACCTTCCGGTGGAGTCCGCCGAACATTTAGCCGTATGGCTATTGTGCTCGCTCTTCTTTTGGTGGGTATCTCGCAAACTTGTGCCGGAGGTCAAGGAATGAATTTATTAGACCGCGTAACGAATTCGGCGGCAAAAGCTATGCAGAAGCCTGACCGCCGAATGCAGGCCGAGTCCGGCCTTCGCGCGCCGCTTACCTACCAGACGTTCGGCTCGACCGATTGGGCATTTCGTTCCCAAGCTCAGAATGCTTATTTAGCATCGAGTGCTGTATTCGCGTGTGTGACCTGCTATAATTTACACTACCCGCAGGTACGATTTCAGGTAACGAAGGGAACGGTTCCGGGCGGCGAGCCGTGGCCCGAGCATCCGTTGCAATATATTTTAGACCACCCGAACGATGATATGGATCAATCTATGTGGGGCGTCTATAATGTAATTTACACGCTTCTGGGCGGCGTCTCGCACCAAATGATTTACCGTAATGCGCGCGGTCAAATCGTAGGACTCCGGCCTTATTCGCCGGAAGAGATTCGTCCCGTTCAGGTTCATACGGGTGAAATAACGAACGCAAGCTGGATAGACCACTATGTCTATTCCGCAATCAGCGGAGCAACGACGCCGCAACTCATAGATCGTGCCAGTGTGATCTCGCTTCCATTCTTGACGGCAAATCCATTGCAGCCGTGGCTGTTCGTCTCGCCGTTTGCTGCTGCATTCTTAGATATTCAGGGCGATTTAGAGATGTCTAAGTTCCCGGTGGATTTGATGAAGAACGGAGCATTCGTTTCGCTCATGGTTTCCATGCCAACGGAAACGGCGGGCACGGCGGCGCAGGGTTACAAAGATGGAATTCCCGACTCTGTATTTCATAACCTGAAAGCAAAAATCATTCAGGAGGTGACCGGGAGGAACAAAATGTCACCGCTCGTTTTGCGTGGTGGAGCGAAAGCAGAGATGCTGACGCCGGACTTTCACCGCACGGATTATGCCGCAATCGGTGAGCGCTTCGCACTCCGTATTTGCGCGGACGCACGGGTTCCCGCTATCTATGCCGGGATTAGCGAGAGTTCGATCAAGGCGATGACCTACGATAACGTGAAGCTCGCACAGCTGGGCTTTGTGAAGCATTCCGTGTTGGGGCTTGCCACGCTCCATGCTCGGCTCATGACTCATAAGTTCCAGAAAGAGAGCTGGATGGGTCATCCGATGGGTAACGGGACTTCCGATTTTACGATAGATTTAGATTTGTCCGGCGTGCAGGCATTGAAAGAAGAGCAGATGGACAAGCAGAAGATGGCAACGATGGGCCGCACGGCAATGACCATTAACGAATATCGTAGTTACTTCCCGGAGCTTGGCGAATTGCCGAAAACGATAAACGGCGATGTGCTCATGCCAACTCCGATGTCCGTATCCTATCCAACTTTACAAGACGAGGCATAAATGGAACCGTTAGTATTCACGTATGGCGAAGCCGTAAAAGCCTTAGGCGACGGCAAGATTCGCGTAAAGGGAATTTTGTTCAGCGACGAAAGCGCGACCGATTTGGCGGGCGATTACTTTCAATCCGATACGGATTTCGGCTTAGAGTTCCCAACGAAGATGACCGGGTACTACGATCATGGCAAAGACCCGACCATCGGACTAAAGAAATTAGGCGGTGGCCCGATGAAATTCACGGCCACGAAAGACGATTCCGGCGTCTGGTTCGAAGCGCAATTAGAGCTTCGCAACGAATACGAAGAGAAGATTTACCGTCTTGCGGAGCAAAAGAAATTAGGAGCCTCTACCGGTGCGGCGGTTCACCTGGTGCGCCGCGAGCCGCACGGCGATGCGATGAAGATAACGCACTGGGGTTTGGCGGAAATCTCTCTAACCCCGACACCATGCGAGCCGGGAACTTCCGTAGAGGCAATGAAAACATGGGACGAGTTCCTGCATGACGAAGAGGCGAAGGCGCTGCTTCCTCTTGCCGATAAAAATCGCGTATGGAATTCCGGCGAAGCTACGAAGCGCGTGAAGAAATGGGCCTCGAATGATAAGGGCGAAATTGATTTCAAGAAGTACGGGCGGGCCTTCGCAGAAAAGACCGGCAAGGGCGATAAGCAAGGTGACTACGGCTATCCGTTCGCAGATGTCATAAACGGAACTCTTACTGCGGTTCCGCGCGGCGTTATCGCGGCGGGCAACGCTACGATGGGCGCCCGCACCGGACAGAAGCCTTCGAATGCCGAAGCAATTCAGCGCGTACTTGCTCCATACTACAAGAAAATGAAAATGACTCCACCGTGGGAAAACGAGAAGTCTCTGTCCATCGAACGGTTTGCGGCAAAGTCTCAATATTTCGGGGATATAGATGAAGACCTTTCGATGTCCGCGCTATCCTATCTCAACCAGCAATTTTATTACTGCATCGTTTGGGAAATCGTTTACAATGAATCCACAACCCGCGAAGAAAAGATTGCTGCGCTTAGTGCCGCGCTGGACGAGTACAAGCAATACGTGGAGATTATCATAACGGGATTACTCGACCCCGAAGAGGGAACTCCTGACGATGACATGAAATCTCTTCGTGAGTTATGGAGCGACCCGCAAGAAAAGTTTTTACCGCGCCGAACAAAAACAATCCATGCCACGAAAGCACTGGGTGAGATTATCGGTGATTGGGACGGTTTAATTCTGCAAGCCGAGGCCACGGGCCAAAAAGCAGGAGCAATGTTATCGAAAGCGAATGCGGAATCCCTGCAAAAGTTACACGGTAGCTTAATGGATGCCATGAGCCACACGGAGGGCATGATGGATCGCGCCGGGATTGACTATGATGAGCCGGTAGATAACGACGAAGAAGAGGTAGAGGACGAAGCCGAAAAAGCAATGCGTGATTATGAAGTTATTCGCGCACGCAATCTCGGTATCACTATTAAATCATAAATAATTATGTACGATATTCCAAGTTTGAAGAATTCGAAAGCGAGTCTCGAAAAGCAGCTCGCAGACGCGCAGGGAGTTTACAACGAAGCCGCAAAACGGCAGGACGAACTCGCCGCGAAAGGTATTGCTTCGCTTAAAGGCGAAGAGCTGGAAAAGTTCCGCACCAATAACGTGGAACTAACCGCGAAACAAGATGCGAAGTCTTTGATTGCTACGCAGCTTGCTCGCGTAGAAGCCGATCTCGAAGAGGCGGAGAAATCCATGAAGCCGGTGAACGGGCTGAAAGTGGACAATGGAAACCGGCCACGTTTTATGAGCCGTATCACGCTCGGTGAGGCCCTCGTGGAGTCCGAAGCCTATAAGTCTTTGGGCGGCAACATGGGCAAGATTCCTTCCGGCGGTATGTCTATCGACGTGAAGGATTTCAATTTCATCGGAGCGAAATCGCTCACGATTTCCCGGATGCGTGAGGACTACATGGGTGCTATGAAGGCGAGCGATATTTCCACGTCGCAGGCACAAGTGTTCCCAATGCAGATTCCCGAAATCACGCCGTATCCACTCTGGCCGCCGACATTCTCGGATTTCCTTCCGAAGTTCGAGGCTTCCAGCGGTGTGATTAAGTATTTGCGTGAGACGGCGCGCACTTCCGGTGCGGGTTCCCGTGCTGAGGCCACCGCGCTACAGCAGTCCGATTTCACTATTGCGCCGATCTCTGACACGGCACGGGTAGTCGGGCATTATTACAAGGTAACGGAAGAGGAACTTGCAGATGCTCCGTATATGCGGCAGTTCTTGGATTTTAAGGGACTTCTGGAACTGAATATCGCCGTTGAGAACCAGCTTCTCACGGGCGATGCTACGGGAACGAATGTCGAAGGATTCTATACCTTTAACACGGCGAACTCGAATACCTACGATCTTTCGACCGATCCCGATTCACGCGGTCAAGCTCAGTCGAACGTGGATGCGATTGCGCGCGGGCTTCGTAAGTGCCGAATCAACGGTGTTTGCGATCCTTCTGTCGTTGTAATTCACACCGATCAGATGACTGCGATTCGCTTGCTCAAGAATGACCTCGGCGATTATATCTGGGGCAACCCGGCGGAGCCGCTTAACATTCGTATGTGGGGCGTACCGGTGCACGAGACGCCGCGTGCGGTTTCTGGCAGTGCGTTGACCGGAGACTTCATTCGGTTCAGCGGCATGGCGACCTTCCGCGATCTTCCGCTTACGATGCGCTTCGAGCGCATTGGCACGGATGCACTCAACTTGGAGTGGACACTGCTTGCGTACTTGCGCCTCGCAGTACAGAAGCGGCGCGTTGCGGCTTTTATCAATATCACGGGCCTTACCAAATAGCTAATTCACTACCGGCCTCCCCCAGAGGTAGCAATACGGTCAGGGGAGGCCGCTTAACCATAAGACACAATGATTAACTTATCAACGACAAAATACATACCGATTAACGGTACGAGCGAAGTTCAAACGGTAACGATAGGCGGAACACCGACGGGTGGAACGTTTTATCTCGCCTATAACGGGCTCCCATCGAGTCAAATCACGTGGAATGCGACGACGGCAACGCTCATAGCGAACGTTCAGGCGGCACTCGATGAGCTGTTCGGAGCAACGAACACGCTTGCCGCGAACAGTACGCTTTCCGGTGGCATTGGCGCTTTTACTGTTACGTTCCAGAACGGGCGCGGCGCGCTGAACATGACGAATGCGATGACGGCGGGCAACAGCCTTACCGGAACCGCTCCTACGGTTTCCGTAGCTCGTACCACGAAGGGCGTTACGGCAACAGCGCGCGGAGCTTCTCTGGGAACCGTTATCTCGTATGTAGGTCAGAACGGAGAGGACGAAATCCAGACGCTTACGTTTGGGGGAACTCCTTCCACTGGAACGTATACGGTTACACTGAACACGGCACAAGGCGCACAGATAACAACGGCGGCAGTTACATGGAGTGCTACAAATGCAACGCTTCTGAGTAACCTGCAAAGTGCGCTCGATACCGCGTTCGGCTCCGGTCAAATGCTGGCCGCGCTCGGTACGATTACCTCCGGCGTTGGCACAGTAACGATTCAATTTATCGGAAATAACACTGGCGCAAAATGCGCGTTGGGTTCCGTTACGATTGGAACGTATGATGGTACGCTGACTATCGCGGAGACGGTAGTGGGTGGCACGGATTCCGGGCGTAATGCTCCACCGTATCACTACGTAAATAATTCCGGGACGCTGTTCAATCCGACGTGGCAACCATCCGGCGAAACATTGCTGCTTGACCTAGGTTCGCCTGCTGTTGGCGCAGCGACCGCCATACATGCGGCAGTTAGCGATACCGGCTCCACGATCACGGTGACTACCGGAATTACGAACCCGGATATTCCGAGAACGATTGTTCTCACGCCGGGCGGGACAACGGCAAACGTTACCGCTGTTTCCTGCACGATTACCGGAACCGATGCGAACGGGAACCCGCTCGTGGAGGTAGCTCCGGCGTTTTCGGCGGGTGCGGCAACGGCAAAGACTACCGTGAACGCATTCAAAACGGTAACGAACATCTCGCAGCCTGCGATTGGTACGAGCGTAACGGTCTCTTACGGAACCGGCCCGGCTATCGGTCTTGGGCTTCGGTTGACAGATGACACGCTGCGCGATACGTACTTGAATGGCGTGCGAGAGTCAACACGCTCGACGGTCACGGCGAGTACTGTTCTTTCGAAGTCTTTGATTTCACTGAACAGCACGCTGAACGGTAACGATGTTAAAGCCCTTGTAACACCGAGCTAATGTCGCAACCGTGGACTACCGTAGTTGCGCAATGGACGCCGTCCGGCTTTTATGACTGGATGGCGTCCGGCGCTGTCGCGTTGTACCTAAACGAAGCTCCTGGCTTTACGGACGTGACCGTGCAAAAGTGCATAACGCAAATGACGGAGTTCTACCGGCGTACTTTGATTGCTCGCTTCAAACGGAGCTACCCGCAAACAGCGCGGCAAATGATGACCTATGCACTGGAAAGATTCGCGGAATCGCAGCGGTATTTGAAGGCAATGCAGGAGCAATTAGGTGCGAACGATCCGTGGGGCGTGATGAACGGGTTCCCAGTCGCGCAATTAGCGCAGCCTACGGCGAATATGCCCGCTCCGTATTCTGCGATTGTTGGTAGTTATTGGTACGACCTGCATCCGAAGCCGCCGTTTCCGTTAAGTTCCCCGCCCGTGGATGGAGTAACGTTAGCAGGGCAGGCGGATAACGGGGACTTCTGCGCGGACATGTCATTCGAGGCATTGTATATCAATCGCGGAACGAAAGCCTCTCCGGTTTGGCATAGGTTCCGCGTCGGAGGCATTTCAAACACGTCCGATCACCCGCTTATTGACTACATCAATAATCCAGTAGAGCTTTTAGACTGCGGTTATAACCGAGTGCGATATTACATCCGGGACAGAGGTATGGATTCCGATGCCGGGGATTTTATTTCACGTTTAGACAAAATGCCGGGAGCCGTGAAATTAGCGCTGAACCGCGCGAGCGAAGAGGAGGAGCTTGCTTTTAGCATTTTAGAGGTTGACGAATCGGCAGACGGAATTCTTTCGGACTACGAACTTGGAAGGACGGGAGTGACAGAGTGGGCGTTTTAATGCAGATGGATACGAGCGGCTTAGAAGCGCACTTATTGCGCTTGGCGATGCTTGCCCGCGAAACGATTCCGTTTATCGCCGAGGAGAACGAGAAACGCATTAAAGCTTTAACCTCTCAGGGTGCGAGTTACACGGGAGAGATATTTCATGCCTACGGTGAATCGCAATTAAAGAAGCGTGAGGAGGCTGGATTAGTTACCGATATTAAGAACCTGTATTTTACAGGAGGATTGATGAATTCCTTTGAATTCACGGCAACCGATACGGGCGGGTATCTTACGGTCGGCGAAGATTATCAAAAGATCGCACTCGGACAACAGACCGGACATTCCGGCGATTGGGCATACAAGCATACGTTTATCGGTGTAAGCGAAGAGGGCCAGCAAGAGGCATTAGAATCCTGGAACACACACATGCACGGGAGGCTCATTGGTTGACACGTATATCACTGAATTCAATCTCGACATTGACCGCCATACGATTCGTGCGGTCGATGAGATACTCGCGCAAGTCAAGCGTGTTTCGGATAAAACTTCGAAGAAGATATTTGTAGATGCCGTGCGTCAGGATTTGACGTACACGAATGCTTTGAATATGGGAACTCCGATTGCCATAATGACTATCGGGCCGTCCCACGTTACGAAGCGGAGTATCGAAGGTGTTATCGAAGAAAAGTGCGTAGAACTATTCTTGGATTTGATATTCAAAGTAAGCACTCACGACCCTTCGGGTGGCAACGTGGACATTCAGGCTTATGCAGATGGATTAGGCGATTTAGTAGAGCGATATTTGCAGCCCTACGATCCCGATATGAACTTCGGCATGGTGCGGAAAGACCCAAGTGTAGCGCCGTGGGTTTGGAACTGGTCGAGCGATATTCAATTCACGCAGAAGTTAGGACGATCACTTCGCCAGTTGAATTTAACGACATTTGGACTTACGGGAACCGCATGGCTTGTACCGTTACAATTCAAGATAGACGTGTGGCCGTGGGTGGCAATCTAATGGAACTCTGTTTAACAGCGATAGTACGAAACGAAGCGCCGGTGATAGCACGGATGCTGGGGAGCGTGCGCCCTCATATTTCGAGCTATTCTATTTCCGATACCGGCTCAACGGATGGAACCCAGGATATTATTCGAGAGATGCTTCGTGGAGTCCCCGGCGTTCTCACCGAGGATAAATGGATTGATTTTGCAACGAATCGGAATATCGCGCTTACAAATGCAAGGGGAACCCATGCGCTAACCGTGGATGCCGATGAGGTCTTATGGCGAACGGGCAACGGCCCGCTGCCGGACACCGAACGAGTTTCGATCAAGCTGAATGCGAGCGGTTGCGAATACTGGAACCCGCGTATCATTCAGCTTGGGCGTGGCATAGAATGGCGCGGAGTCATTCACGAATTGCCGGAAAAAGACGGCGCGACCGATGGAATGAGCGACATGTTCGAAATTCAATCCATCGGTGATGGGAACCGAAGTAAAGACGGCAACAAGTTAGCGAGCACGCTTGCCCTTTTAGAAAGCGTGGAGCAAACGCCCCGTACTCTGTTTTATCGCGCTCGTACACTGTTCGAAATGCAGCGATACGAAGAAGCGACTCTCTTTTTCGAGAAGCACATCGAATCCGATGCAATGCCGGAAGAGAAATATGTCTCGCATGTACAGCGTGCCGCCGCGCTCCGGGAACTTGGACGCCCGTCGCTTTCCGCAATGGCAACAGCCTATGAGTTCAGGCCGCAGCGCCCGGAAGCATTACTCGCATTATTCTACGAAGTATCGGAGCAGATCGAGCGGTTCATTCCGGGGCATACCGATACCCTGTTCTTAGACCGCAACGCAGAACGTGAAATTAAACAATTACAGCAATGGAAACAGAAATAAAACAGCCAGAAACCATAGTTTCTGAACCGAAGCGAACACTGAAGACGCGCACCGATTTGCGGGCGGACTTAATCGGTAACTATACCGAAGATATTTCACCGAACTGCCCGAAGGCGAAAGACCGCGAGCAATTCGGGGAGTGCGGACTATGCAAGAAGTTATCGAACGGCATCGTTCGCTGTGAATTTTGTCACCAAGAATTTAAACCCAAATCTTAAAGGAGTAAGTCATGGCATTAGAAACAAAACGTTCCGGTAAAATTGTACTACCGGATATTGTAGAAGTGTATATCGCCGCTCCCGGCTGGGGGCAGGGCGGTACGGATGTTTTTAAGATTCCGTACATCGAAAAAGGCGCGGGCGGGTTCGACCTCGAACTCATTACGACAACCGGCCCTTCCGGCGAAGCGATGGGTTACGGTCAGGGCATGTGGAAAGTCACGGGCAAATTCAAAACACCGTGGAC
>JAGWKM010000081.1 GCA_028865305.1 Patescibacteria group bacterium
TATTGGGCAAGATTTTGGCGGGATAGTTTGCACCCGTGAGATGGCGGAAGCGTTGCAGGTTTATATAAGTCATGTGCGCCCGCTAATGACGCAGCATTGGATGATCGAGGCAAGAATCGGCAGCGATCCTGACACACGCCCGCATAAGGACTTCTATGGAACGGTGGACTTTGCCGCTTATACCAATCATCCGCATGAGCCAATCTCGGTTGTCGATTATAAACACGGTGTAGGGATTTCGGTAGATGCCGAAGAAAACCCGCAACTGATGTATTATGCCTATGGTATCTTACACAATCTGAAAACGATCGGGGTTTCGGTGGAATTAGGCCGTCCGGTGGTTCTCACAATCGTGCAGCCGCGGGGTTTTCATCCTGACGGGCCGATCCGCGAGTGGCAAACGACGGCCGGCGAAATAAAGCGGTGGGTGGAAGAGGAACTTCTGCCGGCTATGCGTCGGGCGGAAACAAGCGAGCATTTCGACGCCGGTTCGTGGTGTCGGTTCTGTCCCGCCAAACTGGTCTGTCCGCTTTTAGCGGGCCTGTTCGGCGCTGCTCAAGCCGATACCCGGCCGGCTATAGAGCTAACCGACGAAGTGTTGGGTCGCGAATACCAGTATATCGAAGCGGTCGAACACCGGATAAAAGCCTTAAAAGCGGCCGCGTTGTCTAGGTTGATGGGCGGTTCTTCGATTCCGGGGATCAAGCTGGTTCATAAAAAAGGTAATCGGGTGTTCAAAGACGGAGCCGAAGCCGTTCTGGCTGCCACATTGGGTGAAGCGGCGTATACTCCGCCGGCGTTAAAATCGCCTGCGGAGATGGAGAAAGTGTCGCCGGAGGCCCCAAAGCTTGTGCGGGAGTGGTGCTATATTCCGGAGACAGGGTATACGGTCGCGCTCGAATCGGACCGCCGGCAAGCTTGCGAGGCCCCGACTCCGCAAAACGTTTTTCAGCACGCGGTCTTGACAAAGGCGGCGGAGAAGAGTTGACTGCGGCTCGAACGTTCCACCGTTTCAAAGGAGACAACCGTGTCCAGTAAAGGTCAAAGCTACGTGTTTCAGGAGCGCGCCCGCGCTCCTTTCCTGACTGTCGTGACCCCGCAAAAAGTCAATAACAAAGGCGAGCCGAAATTTGGGGCCACGATTCTGTTGACGCCTGGAAGTGTAGATAAAAAAGGTATCGAGGCTGCTCTCGTGGCTGTGGCAAAAGAAGCCTTCCCTGGCCGTGATCTCAAGACGCTCAAGTTTCCAGTTGAATCGGGTGATCTTATGGCGGAATGGTCGGCGGCGAAGAAAAAAGACGGGTCGTTCTTTCGCGGCCATACCGTATTTAAGGCATCTTCTAATGAGGAAAATCCGCCGGTTCTTTCGGTCCTCGAAGGAAAGAACATCCGAGAACTTTTGGGAGCCCAGCGGGAAGCGGAAGGCCGCAAGTTGTTCTATAACGGCTGCTACGTTCTTCTGGCTGTCTATTTCAAAGCGTATAAAAGTAAGCAGGATGATCCGAAAGATGGCGTAGGAGAGTTTTCCGGCGTGAAAGCTTATCTTAACCAAGTCTTGTGGGTGGCAGACGGCCCACGAATCGGTGGCGCTCCTTCGGCGGAAATCTTCAAAGGCTATGCAGGATCGGTTACTGCCGAGGACCCGTATACCGGCGCGGATGACAGCCCATTTTGATTTGTCTCGGTCCTTGGGATGCTCCCCCTCTTAAGGACTTGAAGCCCTCCCGTTCCGCTCGCTCCCCAGCGGAACGGGAGTGGGCTTTTTAGGAAAGTGATGATTTCTGTCGTTCTTGATTTCGAAACTTGGTCCCGCTGTGATTTGAAAAAAGCGGGCGCATGGCGGTATTCGGAAGACCCCAGCACGGAAATTATTTGTCTGGCTTATTCGGTTGACGGTCAACCACCCGCCGCTTTTCGGCCATCCGCTTATGAGCCGGATCACCCGTTTGCCGTGCATGTGCGTGAGCCTGCAACCATGTTTGTTGCTCACAACGCTGCTTTCGAGCAGGCGATATGGGAAAACATCATGTACCGACGCCTGGGTTGGCCAGCGGTTCCGATCGAACGCTGGCACGATACGATGGCTGTGTGTGCCATGAAAAGCCTGCCGCTCAAGCTAGAGCGTGCTGCGGCCGCGATACGCTTGGGTTTTCAGAAAGACACCGAGGGCACGAAAGAAACTCTTGCTTACGGCCGCTTGATGGCAGACGGAGAAACCATAAAGGCGACCCAGAAGTTCACAAGAATCGTGAATTATTGCAAACAGGATGTACGAGTTGAGGAAGAGCTGCATCGGCACCTGCGGGGTCTGGGAGCGGCCGAGAGAAAGGTGTGGCTGCTCGACCAGGCCATCAACCGGCGCGGTATCCGGCTCGATCTTCCTCTGGTTAAGGCTTGCCGGCAAATTTGTCGGGACGCTTCGGTCCCGCTAGCAAAAGAATTTACCGCCCTCACCGGTATCGAAAAGCCGGGATCGCCCGCTTTATTACCGTGGCTCGCTAATAACGGTGTCGTTCTTCCGAATCTGCAAAAAGAAACCATCGACCGAGCATTAAAGATTGAAACGGACGATTCAGACGCCGGGGATATAGCGCCGGAAGACTCTGTTTCGCTGCCGGTCGATTGTCGGTTGGCGCTCGATTTGCGTCGCCAGCTATCATCTGCAAGCGTCAAGAAGCTGGCGGCTATGGAAGCTTGCGTAGCGACCGATGGCCGGACCCATGGCTTATTGCAGTATCATGGCGCCACAACAGGCCGGTGGGCCGGGCGTCTCTTGCAACCGCAGAATTTTCCCCGGCCGTCGCTCAAGGTCGATAGCGAAGCGGTAGACTCGGATCAGCTAGTGTCCGTTTTACAAACAGGTGACGCGAGTTTCGTTTCCGCCATGTATGGCAACCCGATCGAGGCAGTTGCTTCGGGGTTGCGGCATCTTCTGATTGCCGATTTGGGAAACACGTTTGTTGTCGGGGACTACAGCAAAATCGAATGTGTGATCGTTCTGGCTCTGGCGGGCCAGCAACATACCGCTTGGGAGGTAATCGAAAAGGGCTCGGCCGTTTATACAGACATGGCGAGCAAGATTTTTAAGCGGCCCGTCGCCAAGACCGATCTGGCGGAATACACGATAGGCAAGCACGTGGTGCTGGGCTGTGGCTTCCAGATGGGGTGGCGCAAATTCAAAAGCCGGTATGGGGCCAATCTACCGGAAGAGTTGTGCCAAAAAGCCATACGAGAGTACAGGACTGTATTCGCTCCAGCCGTTCCCAAGCTTTGGTATGCACTGGAAGACGCCGCGGTACGGTGTGTCTGGGATGCTCGGCCGGTCGAAAGCTATGGAATCGAATACCGCCTGGAAAACGAATGGCTGACAGCCCGCTTGCCTTCGGGCCGCAAGCTGTGGTATTTCGACCCCAAGCCGGTTCGTAAGGCAATGCCATGGAGTACACCGGAAGAGCCTGACATCCGAGCAGCGTTCGAATATAGTGCGTGGAAGCTCGGGCAATGGAAAAGAATTGTTGCCTACGGCGGTCTTTTGACAGAGAATGTGGTACAAGCAATGGCTCGCGATCTTCTGGTGAACGGCATGTTTGAAGCGGAAGAAACCGGCTACCCGGTTGTCTTGACAGTTCATGACGAAATCGTTTGTGAGGTGCCGCATGAGAAAGCCGACTCTTACGTGTTGAAACAATGCATGGAAACTGTTCCAACGTGGGCCCGGCATATCGGGATTCCGGTTGTGGCCGAATGCTGGACAGGAGAGAGATACCGGAAATGATCGATCGGCACAAAGCGTGCGAAGAAAAAGAACTGTTTCGAAAAGAGTGGCCGAACGGCTGGGTTCCAGATCGGCTTGAAGCCTTGGCCGCATGGGATAGATATGATTGGAATTGGGCTGCCAAGCATCTTTTGATTGGGCAATATGTAGCGGGTTATATTATCTGCCGCGAACGAGCCAAGAGGGAATATTTTCATAAGCGCCGGAACTTGAATATGGCTCGAAAGGCGGGTATGATTTCGTGGGGCATATTTGATCGGGTCAGTAAAGAATTGCGTCGGGCCTACTGGGAGAGTTTGGCCGTCGCATTTGCCGAGGCAATGGAAGAACAAAAGGCAATCGAGGGATGATCGCGGGTATCGATCCTGGGAAGCACGGGGCTCTTTTTCTGCTTGGGCCGCCTCACGGCTATGCAACAGTCCCGCTTGTGAAAATCGACAATAAAGACAAGCCGGACTATGACGCTTGGTGGCGGATATGGTACCCATTGCTTCTTGATGCGGAACATATTATGATCGAATTCGCGGCTGCGCGACCGGGGCAGGGCGTAACAAGTATGTTTTCATTCGGGTATTGTGCGGGCTTTATACGCGGACTGGTACTTTCAACCGGGAGACCCCACACTTTAATTCCACCGCAGATGTGGAAGAAACTCGCTGGTTTGCGAGGATCAAATAAAGACGAATCCCGTTGCCGGGCTTCGCAATTGGTGCCGGAAGCAGTTGATTTCTGGCTGCGGAAGAAAGATGACGGTATTGCAGAAGCCGCTCTTATTGCGCTATCCTACCGGCTTATGGAAAGCCGTATCCTTAGAAACGGCGAACTCATATAAAAGGAGATTGTCATGAAACCCGTTTTTGCCGGTGTTGGAAAGCGCGAGACAACCCGGACAATCGAGACGGACCGGTTTACTCTTTCTGATATTACCGAGGGCGCTGATGTGCTGGCACGGGACGGTATCGATCCGCAGACCATTCGCATAACCTTCGGTC
>JAGWKM010000082.1 GCA_028865305.1 Patescibacteria group bacterium
AAGTGGCCGTTTTCTTCGCCACCATCGCCGTTGAAGCACCAGACTTGGTTGTTTGAGCCTTTGGATTTTAACCCGTAGGCAACTCCGACGGCGATGCACGCTGTTCCAGAGAGTATTGCCGACGTGAAAAAATTCCGCGAGCGGTCGTAGACAAACATGCTATCGCCGCTACGGATTAAGCCCTCAAGGCGTTCTGGCTTCACGCCAGCAAGCAACGCATGGAAGTGATTTCGGTGTGTGCTGAAAATCCAATCGCCTTCGTTAATCTGGTCGAAGAAGGTCGTTAACCAATTTTCATTGCCGCCTGACAAATGCAAAAGGTACGGCAATTCGCCGGCTTCCCAGCGTGCGGCGATGCCGCGCTCGAACTCGCGCAATTCTTCGGCGTTAGCGTAGTTCAGTATTTCCCCCATCCGGGCCATTTCGGGTAATCGGAGGCGATTCGCACACCCTTTGGCCGTCCCTTTTTACCCTTTTTCGGCGGCGAAATATAGACTTCTCCGGGGGGCGAACCTTGGCCGGTTATCATTTGCGGGCCGACCGAGAAGCTGCCGACAACCGGGGCCGGAGGCGGCGGAGGTGGCGTCGGCGCGGGTGTAAAATAGCCCCAAGCAAAGTCCTCTGAGGTCCGCAAATGAACCGGGAAGGCTGGAATCGAGAACTCGGCATACCAGCCAAACAGCGGCACCGTGACGGGCGCAATGGGCGCAATCGGAGCGGCATAATCCGGGGCCGCATATAGGCTGACGCGCGTGCGGACTGGTTCGGAGAACGGATTGAACCAGCCGATGCTGACTGGCGTCGGCGTGAATGGATTGTATGAAACCGCGAAGGGCTGCTGTCTCGCCGCGATCTTGGGGAACGGTTCGGAGAGAGCCGAGAACCAGCCAAAGTTGACAACCTGAGGAACGGGCGTGAAATAGCCGTAGGCGAAATGATCCGGCTGCTGCCTAACCGAT
Organism: Patescibacteria group bacterium; assembly: GCA_028865305.1. GTDB lineage: Bacteria > Patescibacteriota > Minisyncoccia > UBA6257 > 2-01-FULL-56-20 > REEB161. The sequence continues at coordinate 960 of JAGWKM010000082.1, forward strand.
TTGGCTGCTGGTTCCGAAAGCGGCGCAAACCAGCCCAGATTGACCGTAACTGGCGCGGGCGTGAGATAGCCGTAGGCAAAATAGCCAGTTTGAATTGTAGGTTTGGCGTGAAGCGGCTCGGAAAGAGGTTCGACCCAGCCGAAAGAGACAAGCGGCTTGAGACTGCCATAGGCGCAAGCGTCCGGCTGCTGCCTGACAGTTTGGCGTACAGGTTCCGAAAGCGGCGCAAACCATCCGATTGATACAACTTGCGTGACAATCGGAACTGGCTGCTGAACAGATTGGTAGATGACTTGAATGACAGTTGACGGTTCGGAGAGCGGTGCTTGCCAGCCGTAAACTGAAGCAGCAGCAGCAACGGGGAACGCTTCGACTGAGCCGCCTTGCGGATTATTAGGTTTTTGTTTTGTCGGTTCCGATAACGCCGAATACCATGATAGCGGCGTCGTCGTTGGTTGGACGAAATAGCCATAGGCAAAGTCATTGGTCGGCGGACGCCAATTATTTCGCGTTGGTTCCGACCATGGTGTAAACCAGAAATCGGACAGCGGTGGCGGAGGTGGCGTCGAAAATTCACCGGCAACTTGCGCCGACTGCTTTGATCTTCCAGGTTGCAGCCAGAACCCAAAGGGCGCGGAAGAAATCGATTGTGCAGGAGCGGCGAATTCTCCGGACGGAATTTGGAGCCGTTGACCGCGTGTTAGTGCGGACCATTCTTGCGGAAAACTGGCGGCGGTGAAAATCGGCGTTGAGGGGCACCAATAATCGCCATCGCGTAAGATGGATGGTTTCCGCCTTACATTATCAGGCCATTGAATGAACCATTTATCGACGCGCGTTGTTTCAACTGGCTGATAGGAATTGGCCTCGTAAGGGAAACAAAAATAGTTTGGTGCTTTGGTGCGGACGGGTTCGGATAAGGGCGGCAGCCATTTATCGGGCGTTATTTTTTCCGGCTGCGGCGCGGTCATAAATGGGCCGCTGGCGATCAGCGCCGCCGCAAACAAACGTCCTACGGGTGTGCGAACGGGATCGGACCAAGGCTGATGCCAGCGGCTCTCCGTGACAGTTTCCGAAAACGGCGGCGGAACGGATTCCGCTATTTCCTGATATTGAAATGGAAACCTATCGGCCATTTCAGTGATACCCGACGGCTTTCATCGCCCGCAGCACTGGCATCATAGACCAATCCGGCCATCCAAATTGCGGCGATGTCACTGGCGTATAGGTAATGACGATGATGCCTTGAGCGCCGGTTCCCTTGGCGCCCTGGACTGGAGTGCCAGACCCCGTTGCCGATCCGCCACCACCGCCACCGCCGCCGTATTTACCGCCATTGCCGCCAGCCGTGGCGGTGGCGTTGTGACCTGACGCGCCGTTACCACCACCGCCGCCGGAGCCGGGCCCAGCTGTCGCGCTCGGAGATGTTTGTGACCACGGCGTAGTTGGGCTTGTGCCGGTTCCACCGTTTGCCGCACCGCCGGCAACGGTGCCCCCGTTTGCAGCACCGCCTCCGGTGCCGCTGCTTGATGTTGCGTTCGAGGCTGATGTGCCCGTGCCGCTCGGGCCACCAGCACCACCACCGCCGCCACCACCCCCACCACCGGCGGCGTCTCCAGACCCACCACTACCGCCGATGTCCGATGTGACGGTGAATCCGGTATTGCTTCCGGCCGCCACCCCAGCGGCCGCAAAAAGATCGGAAGTCGCTTTCGATGACCCGCCAAACCAATCAAAAACACCACTACCGCCAGAACTTAGATTATAGTTTATACTTCCACTACCACTCCAATTGGATATTTTTCCGTAAGCTCCACCGGTTCCACCTAGGCCGCCACTACTAGATGTGCCAGCATTACCGCTACTACCGTTTGATACTAATTCTATTGTATTTGAAGAGGTATTGAAATCGGCCGGAACCGTCCAGGTTGTGCTTCCGCCGGTGGTAGTAAGAAATACGACGGTCGCCATCAGCGCCCCGCTAACTCGGCCTCAAGACCGTGCTGGATATCCCAGACTTCTTGCAAGGATGGTATGCCCCGATGATCGCGTTGGATTAGCTGTCCGCGCTCACCATGTCGCGGCGCGTGAACGGTATAATATTCGGCGTCGGTATCGCATGAGACGACGCGAAGGCATTTCTTCGTTGTCTCGTCGTAGATTGCCAAGATGTAGCGCGAGGCGACCATTTTAGGTCGCTACGATTCTGACGATACGCCGGACGGTATTAACATTTGGAGCGTCAAAGACATTCAAAGATGGCGGCGGCGGTGAGATATTCCCAACCGAAAATAGCGAAGAATAATTATCAATTTTGCGCCAAAAAATCCACGGATCGGCGCTTATCTGCGCTATCTCATGGTCTGAAAGCGTGCGCCGCCAAAATGCAATCCAGTAGATTGCACTACCGTCAGAGCCGTTACACCACTGATGAGGAAAACTAATATTTTCACCACCTATCACCAGCACATCGCCGGAACCGGAAGGGACATTTGTCGTGGTGCCTATGCGAGTTTTTACATAGCCAACTTGGAGCGTGTTTGTCCAACTTGCTCCAATTATAAAACTGTCGCCAGCGGTCCATAAACCCGAACTGGATACAACGACCGGGTTGGCCCAACCCAAGTTCATCTGATTAACGCTTGGCTTGGCAATCAGGAATTGATTGGAGTGCCAGTTAAAAACATAGTGAGATATACTATCAGTCGGTGAGAAGCCGGCCGTAACAAAAGCAAGACATGTACCTGCTGTCAGGGGTAGTGAGAAATTACGAGAGCTATAAAAAAATCCGTTCGTTAAGGCCGGCCCAAACTTAGCTTCGCTGATAGTTGGTAATTGATTGCCAGTGATATCGCCCTGAAAGCCCGTGTAAAAATCAGGGGCTATGTTGCCGCTAGAAGGCCACACTTTAGAAAATTGCCGCGCATAGATAATTCCACGCGCCAAAGGATGCGCTAGGTTAAGCGATGCGCCTGCCCTTGGCCGTAGGATCATGCGTAGTCTTTAAGCGTTCGTGTAGTTAATCGGGGTATACGTTGCCGATACAGTGGCGATAGTTTGGCTGCACTGGTTCTCAAGGATGATACCGAACTTCCTTGGCATTGACCCAAGGCCAAGGCTCAGAAGTGAGAATGTCAGAGCGGTCACTACGTTGGCGGTTGCCGTTAGAACGACCGGACCTTTGTAGTTAGACGGCAAGCGCAAGGTTGTATGACTGTTATTGGTGCCGGAGTATTGATCGTTCTCGTCATACGTCGTCCCATCTTCTGAGCAAGAGACATAGACGTTGACGGCATTCTGAGCGCCGATTGTAGCGTTCGGGAATGTGACTTTGACGGTGATCTGGATATCGTCAGGAATTGTGGCGATCCCCGCGACATTCACCGCGTCAGAGCTAATCGTTACAGCCTGCGCCCAACTCGTAGAGTTAAGCGTGAAGCTGCTAGACGTGCCAAAACTTTGAGCAAGCGTTGTCATAGATATCCTTTATAGGACGCCGTATGATCTAAGCGTCCTATAGTGCTCTTCCTCACGGCGCAGTTTTTCCTCTAACGGATCACATCCTTTTCCGACGCACGCCGAACAAATAAGGCCCATGCAGATTTTACACAGGCCGCCCAAGTCCTCCGGTCGTTGGCGTGCTTTGACGTGCGTAACGCGACAACAATGCGAACAGGTAAAAGTGGAGAGTTCGACGAGCGACTGTTCCGGGTCGGTAATGGTGGCGTAACCGCCTTCCCGGCGCGTCATCGGTATCGAGCCTTCGGATTATTGCTCTTGGACGAGCATCGCGCTGGTGAC
>JAGWKM010000083.1 GCA_028865305.1 Patescibacteria group bacterium
ATAAAGTCCTTCAGCAGCAGCAAAACAGAACCGCCGTATTGGGGAAGGATGTTACGTTCCAGCAGAATCTGATGGCAAACGCCCAGAAATCAATTGCCGCGATGGCACCGTTCGTAGATATCAATTCTCTGGACGAAGCGACGTACAATAAATTGCTTTCCCAATCCGGCTTAACCCCGCAGGAATTCAACACATTATATTCCGCGTATCAGTACGCGGCCACGAAACCTAACACCCAGGTCATACAAGATGCGCGGGGCGGATATTGGGTGATTGCGCAAAACCCGATAACGGGAGCGGTGGAATCCGCCACAAACCTCGGACTGCCGGAATCGTTTGTCCAACTAAACAATGGAGGGGGTTTGTACGATCCGAACTCAAACTCCATTGTCGCGCAGGGTCAACAAACGCCGAGCAATGTTCCCCCTGCAACTACTACAGTCATGCCAACGCCAGCGGCAGTAAGCGGGCAAGGAGGAAATGCGGGTGCGGCAGGTTCGGGTGCGGGTTCGGGTAGCGGTTCGGGTGCGGGAACTACGCCAACAACTCCAACGGCTCCAGCTACTCCAACTACGACGCCAACGGCGCAGGGGAGCAAAGGCCCGTTCACGAACGGTCTTGAATCCGATGGAACTCCCACGTGGAATTCGCTTGCTTCATTGCCTGGAGTGTCAGAAAAACAGCTCGGACTCTTGCAGCAACTGTACGCTTCGCCGCAACTTGCATATGACGAAGGCATCCATTGGATTCTGAACGGTGGTTCGAACTCGTCGAGTGGCAGCAATAGCAGCGGCGGTCGTGGCGCGACGAGCATGGCGGTAAGCGATCCGGCGCAATCCATCGGATCGGGGATTCTCCGGTCTTATGGTTTAAATGAGGAGGACGCGAATGCTATCTCTATCTTAGGAAAGGGCCTTTCGAGTTCTTTACAGACCGCGGTGCAAAACCAACAAGGGACGAGGCAGTACTTGGGCAAGGTTGCAACGCAGACCCAGATACTTACAGCAGCAATTTCTTCCTATGGCGGCAACAGCGGATCGCCTTTATGGAACATTGCACAGCAGGCGTTTCAAAGCAATGTAATTTCTGATCCGAAACTGCAGGACGTAAAAATTGCACTCCAATCATTCCTCCAGGATTATTCCCGTATAACGACCAATTCGACGGGCAGTTCCGCCGCGCCAACTGATGCTGCGAATGCTACGGCACAAGATAAGCTCAATACTCTTATGGCTCAGGGTACCTTGGAATCGGCTATTGGAACCATGATTCAAGAGATGAATGCCGTACAACAATCTTATAACGGCCAGGTATCAAACATAGAGTCCGACATAAGCAATATCATCCAAAACTACGCGGCGAGCAAGAATCAACAATCCTTATTCGGTAAGAATCTCGGTGAGAGCGGGACTACGACCTCTATGGCCAATCCTCCAGGCCAGTTCGGATCGCAGGCGCAAGCCGACGCCTTCAAAAAAGCAGCCGGATTGTAATGGCGGCTCCGGATTACGCGGCTTTGGCTGCGAAATATTGCGGCGTGAGTTCGCCGACGGGGATTGACTCCGCCTCGCTCGCTTCAAAATACGGCGGGACTTCAACGCCTCCGACCGCGAATGGAGCTGCTCCATCAAACGCTTTGCAACAGAACCCCGACGGTACGATTCCTAATCCTTTCGGCACTTCAACCGTTCCCGATCCGGCTTTTTCGGCCGCCCAGTCATTGCAGCAAAATCCCGACGGGACAATACCCAATCCGTTCACTTCGGGGGGTTCTGGAAACACGCCCCCTCCGCAAGACAAGGGATTCATGGGCAACGTATTCGGGAACGGACAAGGGAGCTGGTGGGAGGATTTGCTTAAAAATTCTATCGGCTCCAATGGAGTGGCGGGATTATTGGGGCGTCCTATTTCTTCGGCGATGACGGCGGGAGCGGAAACGGGAGTAGCGAACAGCAAATCACAGCTTGGAAACGTTACGCAGGCGCTCATAAAGAAAATCCAAACGTTGCCGCAGGGAGATCCTACGCGGGCGTCTTTGACGCAAATCGTCAAAGAAAACCAAAAAGCGATGGGCATTTCCGATGAAACGATGAACGCGCTTGAAAGCAATCAGGAAACCCAGGAACAGAGTCTCGCAATCGCCGCGAACGCGGCGGCTACATTGGCTACCGGAGCAACGGGTGCTCCATTTTACTCTCCTCTGCTCGATAGCTTATTCGGCATTGGGAGTAAAGCGGCGGGGATAGGAGCAAAGATAGGCGCGAATGCCATTATAGCAGGGCTTTCGGGGGTAGGTTCGGCCGCGGCCAACAATGAATCTCCTGAAGCCGTGCTAGCTCAGGGCGCATTCGGAGCCGCAACGGGCGCGATTCTTACCGGACCGACGGAAGTGGGCTATAAAATCCTCAAATCCATTCCAGTTCGTCTTTATTCGCAGTTTTTCAAGACCACAACCGATGAATTCGAGCAGGGAATGACGAGCGATGCGGCGAAAATGCTCCAAAAAACCGATCCTACGACATTCCAACAGCTCGTGGACAAGGGTATTATCAAATTAAACGCCGACGGCACCGTTCAAGTGTCAAAATCCGCCGCTCAACGCGCTCTTGAAGCCGGAATAGCCGGAAGTCCGAAACGAATGGGTGCGCAGATCGCCGCAGGCGCGATGAAATTGGAAAATCAGGTGCAAAATGTCGCCTCAAAAGCCGATCCGGTAGAAATAGGGACTTGGCAAAGGAATTCGACCATTAATCTCCTGCAATCATTCCGGGATCGTATCGCCAAATCCGGCGGAGGCGTATTTGCCAATGCCATGACCGACCCGCTTGATGCGACGATAAAGATACTGCAAGGGAGCGATGGCACGATACCGGCCACCGATGCACTCCAAATCAGGCGGATGCTCGACGCGATGCAAAAGGCGAAAGCATACGATCCCGAAGCGAATCTCACTATTTCCGATTCGGTGCTTAAAAATGCGACTAATTATTTCCGCCGCGTGGTCAATGGGATCCCAGGAATGGGAGATTTGATGAGGCAGTATTCCAATTACATGGATATGATGACCGACATAGTAAAGCGCGGTGCTTCGCTTACAAATGCAAAAGCGTTCAACGTGTTCGACCTCATGGCTATTACCGAGGGCGCAAAATTAGGAGAAGGCGAACTCGGAGGACTTGGATTGGGTTTGAAGTTGGAAATTATCGCTCGGGCTTTGACTTCGGCTACGGGAGGGACATTCGTAGCGCAGGGGATAAATAATTTATCGAATGTCGGCAGCAGTGAGGCTGTGAGGTCGGGATTAGAAAGAGCCGGATCGCTATTCGGCCCTAAATTGGAAGGCAATGGAAACCAGAACCCTTAAGGCATCAATGCGCCGAAGCAAACTGCGACGAAAATTACGAGAATAATTAAGATGACTTCCACATAACCATCCTACCATGCCCTCACTTCTCCGTCAAGACAATGAAAACGGTTCTACAAGCCCCGTAAAACCTACAAAATTGAAGGGTGTGGATAAAGTTTCGGCTGCGATTTTCGACTACGGGAACTTCCAAGCCGTGGCCGAAAAGCTCGCTCAAAGCTTCGAGAAGATGTATTACTTCTCTCCGTTTGAAACTGAATATCAGGATATACGGGAATATCTCATCGGCAGAGGAATGGAGAACGTCGAAAGAGTTTATGATTACCTGGATCCGAAGTTCATCGAAAAAGTAGACCTCTTTATCTTCCCCGATATAGGTTTCACTTCGTTGCAGAAATATCTGCGCTCTATCGGAAAAGCCGTCTGGGGGCAGATGGGAGGGCAGGAATTGGAAATGGATCGTGTTTCATTCTACGACGCCGTTAAAAAAGCCGGATTGCCAGTCGCCCCTTACGAAGTAGTGGAAGGAATAGACGAATTACGGGCATACCTCCAAGACCACGACAATAAGTGGATAAAAATAAACCGGTTCCGGCATAATATGGAAACGTGGCACCATCTCGACTACGACCACAGCGAGAGGATGCTCGATTCCCTTTCCGTTACTTTCGGCGGCGCGAAAAATGTCCCGTTGTTCGTGGTGCAGGATGAGATAGATACCGATATGGAGGGAGGTTATGACGGGTGGTGCATCGACGGCTCATTCCCTTCTACTTCGTTCCAGGGCTACGAGAAAAAGAACGAACTGTATCTCGGTTCGCTTTTGAAAGACGAGGAACTGCCTTCGCCGGTCAGGGAAGTGAACGAGAAAATGTCGCCGCTCCTCAAAAAGTTCGGTTATCGGGACTGGTGGGCGACGGAAGTCAGGATATCCGACGGAAAGCCGTTTTTCATAGACCCCACTCCCAGGATGCCCGGCCAGACGGGAGAGCACCAGATAGAAAACCTCCTCAATATGGCAGAAGTCATCTGGTATGGTGCGCATGGAATACCCATCGAACCGAAATGGGGCTGGAAATTCGCGGCGGAAGCCACTTTGCATTATGATGCTCTTTCGCACGACGATGCGGTGGGCAAGGAATGGAAAACCCTCGAGATCCCTCCCGAAGTGGAGCAATGGGTGAAACTGGCCCATTACGCGAAGATAGACGGCATATATCAGTTCGTTCCCGCCCATAACGACGAAGTAGGAGTGGTTATCGGGGTGGGAAATTCCGTTCAGGAATCGCTCGACAATCTCAAGGAAAATCTTGATGCGCTTGAAGATACTCCCGTCCACGCAAATGTACACGGATTTGTAGACCTTCTCCGTTCCA
>JAGWKM010000002.1 GCA_028865305.1 Patescibacteria group bacterium
TGTCGGCGGGGAACCCGAGCGCGGTGAGCGAGGGGCGGAAATACATCTGGAGCTCGCTCTTGGGGATCCTGCTCCTCGCTGGGGCCTACATCATCCTGAACACGGTCAATCCGAACCTGCTGAACCTGAATTTGCCGACGCTTTCGCCGATAAGCAGCGTGGGCGGCGGCCCGAATACCGGCGTACCAACCCAAGGCAATGTACCCGGCGCAGGATGGACGACCGCACAGGTCATGGCTAATTTTAACCAGGTTGGCGGCATCAGCGTGAAAGACGGCGCGAGCGTAAACGGCCTTCTCCAGCAAACAGTCAACGATATTGATAACCTTGCATCTTCCTGCAGGCAGGCCGAAGGCAGCTGCAACATCGTGATCACCTCCGGAACCGACAGCCACGCAGCCGGGACGGGGCACGCCGAAGGGTATAAAGCGGATATCCGTTCGGCAAGCCAAGGGGGCGATCCTAATATCGATAAATTCATCACGAGCCAGCCGATAGCCGGTTATGAAACCATCAACGGCACCAAGGTCACGCTTTACGCTTTCGGCACCGGCACGATCGCGGACGAACGGAACGTGCCAGGCGTCACGCCGCACTGGGACCTCAGTTCCGGCGGCGGACACCAGTAGGGGGGAGAATGGAGAATGGAGAATGGAGAATGGAGAATGGAGAATGGAGAATGGAGAATGGAGAATGGAGAAGATAGAAGATAAAAAAAATGGAAGCATGTTCAAAAAAATAATTATCGGGGTCATCATTGTCATCATCGCCGCGGCACTTCTCGCCTGGTTTTTCCCGCGCGAGAATCCAACGACCGGCGGCGGAAACACGGCGGGCGGCACGGCCCAATCGTTCGAGATCCCTGCGCAAACCAGCGGCTTTCCGACGGGCGCGACGATTGCCATCGGGACTCCGCACGGCACCGTCACGGTGAATAATTTTTATAAGACAACTACCCTCAGCGAAGAGGAATATTTGATTTTCGGGAAAACGCCGGACTACGAGCTGCTTTATAATCCGAACAATGGCGCGTTCGTCGTGAGTATCAGCGCCGGGCCGCTTTCAAAAACCCGGCCGGAAGCCGAAGCCGCCCTGCTTTCGGCGCTCGGCATCGGCAAAGCCGAAGCGTGTAAATTATCGGTCACGGTAGGCGTCGCGGCGGGCGCCGTTCCGAATCTCGCCGGCCAACCGTTGCTTTTGAGCTTCTGCAGTGCCGGCGGTGTGATACAATAGGAATATGAATCTTTGGCCTTGGATAAATACCGCCTTTGCCCAAATTCAAGGGACACAACCGATATCGATTTCCAATCCGCTCGCTCCCTGCAACGACCTCACTTGCATCTCGCAGAGCATAATCAACTTCCTCTTCACGCTCGCCATCCCGATCTGCGCCATTATGGTGCTTATCGGCGGTTTTCAGATGCTCACTGCGGCCGGCAACCCCGAAAAATTCTCAAGCGGCCGGAAAACAATCATGTACGCCGCCGTGGGATTCGCGGTCATCGTGATTGCCGATGGCGTGGCGTTGCTTATAAAAAATATTCTGACCGGAGGATAGTAAATATGCAGCCATCCTGAGCAACGCGAAGAATCCTCGATCCAAAATTAATAATTAATAATGACTAATTAATAACGAATGCCTGATGTCCGAATGTCCTTGGAAATTTCATCATTGGAAATTCGCTATTCATTATTAATTAGATATTAGGCATTATCAATCAGGGATTCTTCGGCTAAAGCATCGGAAGGACAAAGAAAATGAAATACTTCAAACCAATTTCAATACTTGCTCCAGCGGCTGCCACCGTTTTTTCCACTGCCCTCGCGAACGCGCAAGACCAAACCGCCCCGTCGAACGTCCTTACGGGCCCCGGCGACGTGACCAACCTTTTCTGCGGCGTCCTCAACTGGATGTTCTGGGGCCTGATCGTACTCGGCATCGCGATGGTACTGGTCGCGGCCTATGGGTACGCGACATCCTCGGGCGATCCGGAGCGGGCAGGCAAGGCGTCAAAAACGCTCCTCTACGCGGTAATCGCGATCGTCGTAGGACTCCTTGCCCAGGGCGTTCCTTTTATCGTGGCTAGCTTCTTCGGCGTAAACCTTAAAGGCGCATGTTAACTCCGGCAACCATCGCACTATCGGTTCCCAAGCCGCCGACCGGCGCCATACCGCAAGGCCCGTTCCAAACGGTCGGCGGGCTTGCGGGCGCCGTTTGCGATCTCATTCCCTGGATTTTTTGGGGCCTCATAATCGCCTCGATCGTCGTGGCACTCGTAGCGGCCTATAAATATCTGACCTCGGCAGGCGATCCGGACAAAGTAGGCGATGCCTCGAAAACATTGCTGTATGCGGCGGTCGGCGTGGTGGTCGCGCTCCTTGCCGCCGGCATGCCGTATATTGTGAATAGTTTCATAAGCGGAAGCGGCGGACTCACCCAAAGCGCCTGCTCGGGCGGTTGCGGCCCGCAGGGCTGCTTTGACAGCAACGGAAATTATATCGGGGAATGACGTCCGTGGACTGGCGCAGTAAAATTTGCTACAATAGGATTACCGATCGAAAGGTCGAGATTTACACGAAAACATGAATAAATTCAAGAAGTTTGCGGTCGAATTCGGAGTTCCGGCGCTCGCGCTCCTGCTTCCTGTTTTGGTTTCAGCGCAGATCACCCAGCCTCCGCTTTCAGCTCCGTCGAATTACAACAACTTCAACCAGATCGCCGGCACCGGCAGCAGCATCATCTGCGTTGCCATCAACTGGATCTTCTGGTTCCTGATCATCCTCACCGTCATCTTCGTGCTCATCGCGGCCTTCAAATATTTGACCGCAGCAGGCGACCCGGAGAAGGTGAAGAGCGCAAGCCATACGCTGCTCTATGCGGCAATCGCAGTCATCGTCGCTTTGATCGCAAAGGGTTTTCCGCTCATCATCAACAGCTTTATCGGCGGCGGTTTGGGCGGCAATATCGGCTGCTAAATCCCCTCGATCGAATCTGCAAAAAAAACCGCTTTCTTCAGAAGGCGGTTTTTGTTCGTAATAAAAACCCGCCGGCCGAAGCCAGCGGGATATTGTCCAAGGTACTATCCTACCGAATCTTGTAGAGAAGGATTCCTTCTCCGGCCTTTCCCTGCAAGCGGAAAGTGCCCGACCGGTATTGAAAGTTCGGCGGATTGGTCTGCAGGTCGCGCAAGGAGTATGGGCCGACAGGATTCTGTTCGCCCTCAAACCAGAACGCAACCCACCAGTCCGGATCCGGGTGGTCCCCCGACGGCTGCCCGCCCCACCCCGGCCAATTCTTCGGCAAGCGGAGATAGGGGCCAAAACAACCTTCGTTGAACTTCGCGATGTCGCCTGCCGGAAAATCCTCCAGCGGAATTACCTGCCCGAATGAGTTTTCACACATCCGGCGCCCGTAATTTATCGCGGTCGCCGGAGGAGGCGATTGGAACGTGGGAAATGGCAAATTTTTCAGGCTTGCCTGCGCCTGCGATCGTCCGCCAAGGCAAATAATGGCCGTAACCACGACGAACGCTACTTGGAGCAACCTTCTCGTGCCCTTCCCTTTATTAAAGATATTGAGAAGGCCGATACTGATGCTCAAAGCTACGAGCACAACAAGCAGCACGGGATCATTCCGAACCGGAACGACGTAAAGATAGACCCCCATGAGCAGGCTCGCTATGCAAAATAGCGCGACCGGCCATAGGATTTTAGTGATCGAAGGCACGCGAGGCAATTGCACCGAAGGTTTTATTCTCTTCAACAAAGGCACGCCCGCGACCCCGGACTCGATTACGTGTTCCAGCGCGTTCACGCCGGCCGGAATGAATAACGCCATCGGTTCTGCGGCAATTGCGAACAACGCCACGAACGACGGCGCAAACCCCATGGCCAAGGCAACGGCTGGTCCGTTGAACGATGAGAAGGAAGACCCTCGGAAAGAGACTACGCCGACCATCACCAACGAAACCAACAACGCAAGCGCACCGACGATCCATCCCTGCCTACCGCCAACGCGAACGATGGCGACGAAAGCAAGAATAGCGGACGCTGCCGCGATTGCGATGAGCGTGGTTACGAAAACTATGTTATTCGGAACCACGACTGCAATTGTCCCCGTCGCAGCGGCGCAGATCATGAGCGTCGGCCAGGTGGTGACCGCCATGATAAAGCGGCGGAGCCAGCGATTTCCGAAATCCCAAACTTCACCGACAAGGTCTTCAACCGAATTGCGGAGGGCTGCTGAACTCACCAGCAGCCCGGATAGAACGAGCAGCAACAGAAACATCATTATTCATCTCCTTAGTGCCGGCGAAGCCAGCTTGTTATTGAATCCACAAACGGCGCAAGCGCATCGCCCGCCGATTCGAGTTGTTGTTGCGCTTCCGGCATGTGAGCCCGGACGCTCTCGATCGCCTCGCCGCTTTTGTCCCGCAGCCATTCAAGTTTCTGCTGCGGACCATTGTCGTCGAGGAGTTCGATCAAAATGTCACCCTCTTCGCTTGGGTCGATAGGACCCGATGGGAGGCATGCGTTGAGATCTTTGAGAATCTGCCGTCGAACATCCGGCTCCTTCTCGTCGCAGATGAATTCTCCGAGATCCTTGACGCGTTCGGTCTCCTTGTATTTCGCGCGTGCGATTTTCAGCAAGAAGAGGATGTTTTTCTTCTCATCCCAATTTTTCATGCTGACAAGGGTTTTTGCCAAAAGCCGACGCTTTTCCGGCTGGCTCAATTCGCTAATCTTCTTCTCTGCCACCTCGCCAGCTTTATTTGTGAGTTTATCCCAAAGCTTTTTGAAGGCGGCTGTCGCGAGCGGAGCAACCGTCAGATCGAGTCCGACAGCCGTCGCAATATCTTTTGCCGCAGCTCCCACTTTTCCTTTCGCCATCGTCTTTTCTCCTTTTCTTCTTTATTCTTTCAGATTTTCAGATAGTAAAATACCGCTTGCAAATATAGCATGAATTGATAAAATTGTCAAATCGGCGTAGCATGAGGCAAAGACAATGGGGCGGGTGGCGGAATCGGCATACGCGCAGCGCTTAGGACGCTGTCCCGAAAGGGTTGTGGGTTCAAATCCCACCTCGCCCACAGATAGCCATTAGCGATGATACCGAAATCTATGGCAAAACAATCCCGTTCATCGGTCATCGCGTTGGCTATTATTATCGCCGCCGGCCTTGGCCTCCACTTAATCCGCATTTCCTATCCCGCGCGGCCGGTTTTTGATGAAGCTCACTTTGCGACCTATGCGGCGGACTACGTAAAGGACCATGTTTTCTTTGACATCCATCCGCCGCTCGGAAAGCTGATCTATGCTTCGGCTATTCCGCTTGCGCTCCGTTTTGAAAACAATGCCCCGCTCGGCGACACCACGTTTGTCGGTTACACGAAAAGCCCGACCGGTACCGTTTATTTCGCGACCGATATTCCCTATGGCGCGTTCCCCTATGTTCCGCTCCGGCTCATTTCTGTTTTCTTCGGACTCGCGCTTACGGTTGCTTTTTATTTTTTCCTGCGGAACATCGGCATCGGCGAAGTCGGCGCGTTGCTCGGCGCATTTTTTGTCACCTTTGAAAACGCAATGCTCCTCGAAACGAAATTGATCCTGCTGAACGGGATGTATCTTGCCTTCGGCTTCGCGGCATTGGCAATTTGGTTCGAGCATATCCATTTTTCAAAATCATTACCATCTCATTCTCCATCCTCCATTCTCCACGCTCCGATTCTCGCCGGCTTTCTTTTCGCCCTTTCGCTCGGCGTGAAGCTGGAAGGAATTATTTTCATCGGCCCGGTGTTGATTTCTCTTTTCGAAGGCCGTCTTCGAGGCGAAGACGGCCTTCGAGCCCTCAAAAAATTCCTCTTCACCGCACTTCTCGTCTTCGTCGCCATCTCCTTCCTCAATTTCCTTTTCTTCTCACCGGCGCAAATACTCGCTTTTTCGAAATCCCTCGGCATCAAGTTTCCGGCTCCGACCAATATCCGCGCAACCTATTTCCTCGCCTATGCGATGACGACCGTCGTGCCTTGGACCGGCTATCTCGTCGGCGGCGCGCAGCTCCAGGGCAGCCTGTGGTATGGCTGGCCCTTCATGCGCGGCGTGATGACATATTATTTTGCCCCCGGGAATGCGGGAAATCTGGTTTTGCAGGGCAATCCCGTCGTTTGGTACTCAAGCACGCTTGCCGTATTCATTTTTATAGTTACGTTACTCTGGCGCATCGGCCATTGGTTCATTGGTCATTCGTTCGATATCAGACATTTGTCATTAGACCTTGCCAAAGCGCCCCTCATTCTCTTCGTAGGTTATTTGAGCGCTTTGGCGCCTTTTTTCACCTTCGTGCACCGCGGCGCATTCCTCTACCATTATTTTCCCGCCTACCTCTTCGCCATCGGATTGCTCGCCTATCTGGTTTCACATTGGCTAAAGCTCGACGACTTCCACTCGCTCTCAAAAAAACAGGGGCTATATTTGACAGGAATCATTACGTTTGTCGTGGCAGGATTCATTATGACGGCTCCCTTGATTTACGGTTTATGAAATCATATTATTTTAGGAATGGGACTCATAGAAAGCTTTGGCTTAAAACGGAAACAGGAAGCGGAGAAGTTTAATCCCTCTACCGAACCGAAAGGCCCGGCTTTGACCGATATTTTAGGCGATAAGGAAAAATCCCGTTTATTCGGCGCATATCTCGAAGAAGAAGGAGCTGAAGATCTTGCCAGAGAACTGCACGAAGGGAAACCGGTTGATTCCGGCTTTATCGCTGAATTAAATAAAAAAAGGACGGAGTTCGTCGAAATCTGCAACCGTGCGGAAACGATTTCCAAAACACTGGATCTGAACAGCCTGAATGCAATTATTGAATCTTCTCCGGAATTGAAAGAAATCGCAAATCTCAATAAGGCAGAGGGGATTCGGGATGTCATCCGCCGCTACCTTCCCGAAATCGCGATACGAGACCGTTCCAGATTCGCCGAAATGGAGCAAAAGATCAACCAACTGGCGGAATCCCAGAAAAAAATCACCGAAAGCGAAGAAAAAATCAAAAAATTTGTAAAAAAATATGGCATTTCGGAAGAACAGTATTCAAAATTTATTGAAAGCGGCGATGATGAAAAATTAAAAGATTTGATTTGGGGCAAGCTGGGCTTTTTTACCAAACTCGGCTGGAATGCGACGAAACGTTTCGACGAAGAACTTTCATCGGCAGTTACCGTTGAAGATATTAATTTGCTTTTAGCGAATAGAGATACTTCCTTAAAAGAGGTAGGAGGATCGCTTCGAGCAAGTTTGGTCGGCAACGAAACGCTGAACAAAGCTCTAATAGCAAATCTGAAGCGGGAAAGCATGGAAAAGCCGGAGGCCGATATGTCTTTCGGCGAATTCGGGAAGGCGCTAAAACCGGAAAAAGAGGCAGTCAAAAAACTGTATGATCAATTTAAGCAAGAAAACTTTGCAGATTATCAATCCCAGGGCCTGACCGAGGATGATTTACGTACTGATTTCGTAAAGGGATACGCAAATAAAGTCGCTACAAAAGGAAAGAAAGGGTTTTGGACAAGCCTTTTCGGCAAATTATTTGCTCCCAAAATTATTGAAGATTTCTTGAAATAAAATGACAAACATTATTTCGGACGATCTTTATAAGGATTTCATGGCCATTGTCGACCGAGGAGACGAAAAAGCCGCGCGGGAGTTTTTGGTCTCCCACCTGAAGGAATTCCCGCAGGAAACGCAGGACGCGATCATCATGGCATTCGTCGAGGAAGCGCTCGGCAAAAGCGCGGAGGAAACGAAGCTCATCGCGGATTTCCAAAAGCAAGGACTGGCAGCAATCGACGAGCTCGAAAAATCAAAGCAGGAGTTGGAAGATAAGAAAAAGATGCTGGAGCTGAAGGAAAGCATGTAGCAAACAAAAAACTCGGCCTAAGCCGATTTTTTTGTTTGCCATCTACAACCATAAAAGGATTAGATTGGACGACCGTCTAATCTAATCCTTTCGGCGTCTTCCATGAAACGCCTCGTGGACTTCTTTTAATTCCTTATTAGTGAGATGCGTGTAAATCTGCGTTGTTGAAATATTCGAATGGCCGAGGAGTTCCTGCACGGAGCGGATGTCGGCGCCGTTCACCAAGAGATCCGTCGCGAAGGAATGGCGCAGTAAATGCGCATGCACGTTTTTCGGGATGCCGGCTTCTTTCGCGCGGCGCGCAACCAACCTTTGCACGGCCCGCGGCGTAATCTTGCCAATGACTTTGCCCGATTTATCCAGACTCACGAACAATTTTTCTTCAACGTCGGTGCGTTTTTTCAAATAATCTTCGATTGCCTTTTTTGCCGAATCAGAGAGGAACACGACGCGCAGCTTGTCTCCTTTGCCGCGCACGGAAAGTTCGCCGCGCCGCAGGTCCACGTTGCGCAGCAGGGAACAGAGTTCCGCCAGGCGCAAGCCGGTCGAAAAGAAGGTTTCGAGGATTGCCCGGTCGCGCAAGTCGCGCATGCCATCCCCTTTCGGCGCCGCGAGCAGGCGCTCCAAATCGCCGTATTCCAAAACTTCGATCTGCCGCGACGGCGCTTTCGGCAGTTCGATTTTTTCAGCCGCAAGCGATTTGACGTCGCGCTTCGCGAGATATTTCAAAAAGTTCCGCAGCGCGATAATGTAATAGCTTTGCGTCAATTTTTTCAGGTCTTTCCGGGCCAGCGCCAGCCGGAATTCGCGGACCACATCGTCCGTAATATCCGCCGCCGCCTTCACTTTCGAAAATTCCAGGAATTCGCGGAGATAATGCTCGTAATTTTCCCGCGTCTTCGGCGACCGGTTTTTCTCGATTTCGAGGTAATTCAGGTAGTCGCGAATGAAGTTTTTGATTTCTGTTTCGGCCATGGGAGGGGGAGTAGAATGGAGAATGGAGAATGGAGAATGGAGAATGGAGAATGGAGAATGGAGAATGGAGAATGGAGAATGGAGAATGGAGAATGGAGAATGGAGAATGGAGAATGGAGATGAATCTTTCTACTTCTTCAGTCTACCAAAAACCTGTCGCAAAATGCAGCGGCTTGCAATAAATCTCAAGCCATGATACAATCAATCCAATGTTAACGAAACGAGTTAAATCGAAAATCGTGGGAGAACACCAGAAACACGACAAGGACACCGGCTCCGCCGAGGTCCAGACCGCGATGCTTTCGCGCCAGATCGATGAACTGGCGACCCATCTAAAGAAAAATCCGAAGGACAACCACTCGCGCCGCGGCCTTTTGAAGATGGTCTCCAAGCGCAGGAAGCTTCTGGCATACCTCCAAAAAAATGATGCGTCGGGCTACAGCAAACTGATCAAAAAATTAGAATTAAAAAAATAAGCCGAAAACGGCGGAATGTTATTGAGCAATTAAGTTAGCACGTTAGCGGACCGGCAAACGGGCACCGGCCCATCACTAACCTGTTAACTCAATTTCTTAATAACTCGCTCCCGCTTTTCCGGCTGACTGACCAATGAAAACTTCAGCAAGCTACGCAAACCAGAGAGTCGGCATTTTTGTCGACGTCCAAAACCTGTACCACTCCGCGAAGAACCTCTATCGCGGCCGGGTGAATTATGCCGAGCTGATCAAAAACCTTATCGGCGACCGGCAGCTTATCCGCGCGATGGCGTACGTGGTAAAGAGCGAGGGCGTGGAACCGTATGGCGGAAAGGAACAGGGAACGGGGAGCAGGGAACGGGGAACAAAACTGCGGCGGAATCCGTTCGGCGGCGATGAACCGAATGAACCGGAAGAATCGAGTAGCAGCCTTTCGACCGAAGCGGCGTTCTTTGAGGCACTCGAAAAGGCGGGTTTGGAACTGCGCATGAAGGATTTGCAGATTTTCGCCGGCGGCATGAAGAAGGCGGACTGGGACGTTGGCATGGCGGTGGATGCGATCCGCATGTCGGAATTCCTGGATGTCATCATCCTCGTGACCGGCGACGGCGATTTTCTGCCTCTTATTGACTACTTGAAATGGGGCGCGGGGCGGGTCGTCGAGGTTGCCGCCTTCCGCCGGAGCGCATCGTCGAAAATCCAGGAAGCGGCGGATAAATTCATCGCCATTGAAGATATTCCGAGGGCGATCATGAAAGGAAGGATTTAAAAAAAAAAACATGCTGAACAAAAAATCTTATTCAACAGAAATCGCAGGAAAGACATTGACCATCGAAACTTCTGAGCTCGCCGAACAGGCGAACGCGGCGGTCATTGCGAAATACGGCGAGACCGTCGTCCTCGCGACCGCCGTCATGGGGAAAAAAGAAACCGAGCTTGATTACATGCCGCTCAAAGTGGATTACGAAGAACGGTTTTACGCCGCCGGAAAGATCATCGGCTCGCGCTTCATCCGCCGCGAAGGCAGGGCTTCGGAAGAAGCCGTCCTCGCCGGGCGCCTGATCGATCGGACCATCCGTCCCCTCTTCGACGGCCGCATGCGGCGCGACATCCAGGTCGTCGCCACGGTTTTGCAAATCGACGAACAGAACGATCCGGAATTCGTGAGTTTGCTTGCCGCTTCAACGGCGCTCATCATTTCCGACATTCCCTGGGGCGGCCCCGTCGCCGGCGTGCGCATCGTGCAGACAGAAGACCGTCTTCTGGACGAAGACGGTCTTCATGTCAATCCGGACAATTCCTACGTGGCCGAGCACCAGCCGATTTTCGACGCATTCGTTTCCGGCTCGAAGGACCGCATCAACATGATCGAGCTCGGCGGCCTGGACGCCCAGGAAAAAGAAGTGGTCGCCGGATTCAAGATGGCGCAACAGGAGATCAATAAGCTGATCGATTTCCAGCAGAATATCCAAAAGGAGATCGGCAAGCCGAAGGCGGCCGTCGTGCTCGCGGAGCCGGATCCGGAATTGAAATCCGCCGTCGAATCTTTTATTGCGGACAAGCTCGAAGCGGCCGTTTACCGCCCGAATAAGATGGAACAGCAAAGCGCCATCGGCAAGCTGAAAGAAGAGATGTTTGCCCACCTGAAAGAGATTTTTGATGCGAAAGAAAAGGCCTTCAGCGGCAAGGCGGCTGACTATTTATTCGAAGAAGCGATCAATGACCTAGTCCATAAGAATGTCCTCGAAAGCGAAAAGCGTCCGGATGGGCGCAAAACCGATGAACTGCGGCCGTTGAGCGGAGCCGTCGGGCTCTTCTCGCGCACGCACGGTTCGGCGCTCTTCATGCGCGGCAACACGCAGGCGCTTGCCATCACGACGCTCGCGCCGCCGGGAGCCGAACAGCTCATTGAAACGATGGAAACGAACGGCAAGCGGCGCTTCCTTCTGCACTACAACTTCCCGCCGTATTCCGTCGGAGAAATCGGCAATTTCCGCGGTCCGGGCCGCCGCGAGATCGGCCACGGCAACCTGGCGCGCAAATCCCTGGAACGCTTGATCCCGACCAAGGAAGAATTCCCCTACACCATCCGCGTCGTTTCAGAAATCATGTCCTCGAATGGATCGTCCTCAATGGCAACGGTGTGCGCTTCGGCGCTGTCCATGATGGATGCCGGCGTGCCGATCAAGAAACCGGCAGCGGGCATCGCGATGGGGCTTATGATGGAACAAGGGACGGGAGACAAGGGACAAGGAAAATTCAAGATACTCACGGACATCCAGGGGCCGGAAGACCATCACGGCGACATGGACCTGAAAGTGGCAGGCACGGAGGACGGCGTGACCGGCATGCAGATGGACGTCAAGGTGGACGGGCTCACGATCGAAATTTTGGAAAAAGCGTTCGAGCAGGCGAAAAAGGCGCGGCTCGAAATCCTGAAAGTGGTGAAGGCGACGCTGCCGACGCACCGCGAAAAATTGTCGCCGTTCGTGCCGACCATCCGCCAGCTGAAGATCGGTGTCGAAAAGATCGGCGCACTCATCGGCCCGGGCGGCAAGGTAATCAACGGACTCATTGAGAAATACAACCTGGCAGGCATTGATGTCGACGAAGACGGCGGCGTGTTCGTTTCCGGTTCCGACCTCGAAAAGGTGGAAATGGCGGTGACGGAAATCAAATTGATCACGCGCGAATTCAAGGTGGGCGAGATTATCGAAGGCAAGATCATCAAAACGCTGGACTTCGGCGCGATTGTCGACCTCGGCGGCGGCAAGGATGGCATGATCCATGTTTCGGAATTGAAGCAGGGATTCGTGAAAACGGTGAATGAAGTGGTAAAAGTGGGCGACTTCGTCCGCGCGAAAATCATACGAGTGGACGAGGACGGAAAGATCGGCCTGTCGCTGAAGCAAATGCAATAAGGCAGCCAGGCTTGCACCCCAAAATACTTTCCCAGGATCGCTTGACTTTGTTAAATCGCAGCGATAAGCTCTCGACAGTACCGGCAATAACCAGTTAGCCGCGAAGGAGATAAATATGAGTTGGGCGACAAGACAAAGAATCCGGTTCGTAATTGAGGTTGACCCTCAATTTCATGATTCGCAAAGCAACAGGGCGCTACGAGCGTTGACGCGGACAAGAGGGATGCAAAAAGCCCTCGCTGTTCCCAGTCGGATGCTCGAGATGGCATACCACGGCGATTTCATGTCCAACCTCACGGCCGACAAGTTCCATGAGGAACGTACGGTGTGGGGAAGCTGGCTCATATCGCATACGCAGAAAAGCCATTCGCTCAAACTGTTCTTGCAACGGGCAAGTATTATTTCATGCAAGATAGCTCCTCGGGTCCGTTATGAAAAGTTTTTCGGCGGCGCGATGGGGCTCCATCCGCACTACGGCATTAGTGTTGAGATAAAATTCAAGCGGAATCGGGAGCTCGTGGGCGATTTGGAGCTGATATTTCAACCGGATGGAACGCTTGCTTCTGAATCGGGCCCAGTGTAGGGGAAGAGATTATGACATCGGCATCGGCAGCCTGCTCAGCGGGCTGCTTTTTTTCATTTCACATTCAATAAAAAGACCGCATTGGGATGCGGCTATGCTGCCATTGGGAGCTCTTCTCGCAATTCGCTTTCGCGATCAAATTCTTCAAATATTTCTCTTTCTTCTTCGAATGGGTCGACTGGGCAACGATCGTGCCGTTTTAATATTATGAAATGCGACCCGTCTATGACTACGTCTCCGGTATATCCTTCACCCGGCAAAATGTCATGGAAACATTCGTCGCAAAAATGAGTGATTCGCGCCGCGGAATGGTAAGTCCGAATCATCCAAGCATCCTCCTTCGATGTTCTGACTCCAGTTTATACCAAAAAGACCAGCAATTCAAAAGCCGGCTTTCTTTTCGAGTTTTTTCACTCGGACTTCCAAATCTATCACGTCCGCCTGGCAATCGACTTCCTTTATATTTTCGCGGATTTCCTTTAATTCACCTAAAATTTCTATGAACCGATTGTCTGTTGACCTTTCCAGCTTGTCGAATCGTTCACTTAAAATATCAGCCCTTTCTGTCAAGGCAAGTAAATCCTCCTGTTTTGCCATTTTCCCTTCCATTTCTGAAAAACCATTCTGCGCCATCCGCGCCAGGGACTCTATATCTTCTTTTGTTGAAACCTTTTCCGCAAGCGCGTCTACGGTTCCCGTCAAGGTATCTACGGTTCCCACAAGCGTATCCAAACTGCCCGCCAGTGATTCTAATGTAACCTCTTTTTTATCGTTCATAATTCCAATGGTATTAAAAAAGATTTCGAAGTCAAACTTCATTTAATGAAAATTTAATGATTACATAATACCTGATTATCTTGTCCGATTCCGCCAACTCACAAAACAGGAATCTATGCTAAAATGGCTACATATGGCTGATTCCGGTAACCAAAACCAAACCGAGAATTTCCCTTCCGCGCCGCCGCCGCCGCAGGAAGTGAAGATCCGCACCATGAAATCAGATCTTGCTTCGCTGGCACAGACCGGCGGCGGCTTGCCGCAGTTCCAAAGCGTGCGGATTGATTTGCCACGGGAGAGAAGTGAGAAGTTAGATGCGAGAGGCGAGAAGAAAATCAACGCCGGCATAGCGGTCGTCATCGTGGCAATCGTCGTCGTCCTCGCTGTGGCCGCCTATTTCGCCTTGGTTTATTTGAAAAAGTGAAGGAATTAATTCGAATAAAAAGAGGCCTCCGCGGCCTCAATGTTTTATTCAACAGCTTTCCGGATATGTTTTCCGATTGCGTTCAACTCCGCGGCGAAGGAATCGAACTCGATGCAGGTAAAATGCGATTTGCAGAGCGTCGATTTGAGGGAGAGACGGACGGTGGCAAACTCGAGATCAGATTTTTCGAGGTTTTTAGACGGTAAGCCTTTTTTGAGAGACGGACGGTTGGCAAACCCTAAAATGATAAAATGAAGATATGAACCAAAGAGGTTTTGCGCCAATTATTATTCTGCTAATCGGGGTGGGCGTTTTGGTTGCCGGTGGTATCGGCTACTACGCTATCCGTAATAGCATGATTCAATCCGAAACATCCCAAACAACTATAACTTGGCTCCAGCAACCTTATGAGGTCACGTTATTTCCGGGCACGGTAAAAGCGGTTGATCTGCATTTCATTGCAAGCCACAACCTCTCGGCACCATCGCTTTACATATCACCTTCCTTGTCTCGATATTTAACCTTCGCCAATATCGGTTCTGGTACGCTTTTCGGAAATGAGCAAGCGACGCTACACGCGCGGTTTACAATTCCGGATTCGATACCGTCTGGTACTTATAGCGGAGTAGTTCAAATAAAAAATGGAGGTAACGATATTGAACAACCATTGACAGCAACCATCCACGTCGAAATCCCATCAAATCAAATTATCCCACAAGAAACTGCTTCTCCCTCTCCAGACCGCATCATGACTACGGCCGGAGGGGCAACTATAGTGAAAGATGAAATTGATGTAATGCTTGCAGATGATACGTCGAATCCCGACGAAACGATAAGAGCAATAGCAACTGCAACAAACGGTCTTATTATCGGCTCTGTCCCCGACGGGCTTACTTATCAGCTAAAATATAAAGTTTCGAACATAAACGATCTTCAGCAAATTCAAGCCAAAATAAAAAAGATGCCACACGTAGAGGACGCTGTATTTTCTGTATTTGGCGGATTAAACTAAGCTCAAATTAAAACTGTTTAAGATAAAATATTCGTAAATCCCTCTCACCAGAGTTTACCAGTTGCCCCGATTGACTCCACCGACACGGTTTCGAACTCTCGGAAATGAGAGTTTATTCTGCATTTATCTGAACATTCTACTATGGATATTTTTGCTCATGCGCTTTATACAAATGCGATTTACAAAAGTGCGCAGAAACGCAAGCGCACATGGCGCGAGATAGTGGAGATAGTTTTCTGGGGCGATTTTCCCGATCTGGTAACCTTCGCCATCTTTGGCGTTTACTGGTATTTCAAGAACAGTCTTGTTTATGTTCCGGGAAGTGAATATCTTGTACCGCCCTATTTAGAATTTCTCCTTCCAACTCTTTATAGCATTCCTCTTTTCCTTTTAATCTTTTCCGTCCTTTGGCTGATTCGAGGAAAACCTTACTGGCCGGTCGGTGGTTGGGGCATTCACATCGTCATTGACGTATTCACGCACAGTGGTTTTTATCCACCCCAATTCTTATGGCCATTTTCCGATTATCATTTCAGCGGCATCGCTTGGGATACGCCATGGTTCTGGTTTGTAACTTACACTTTACTCGTTATAGTTTACAGTTATTGGTATTTTGAAATCAGAAAGCAAGAGCGGGATGCAAAATGAGATATTCGTAAATCCCCCTTACCAGAGTTTGCCAGTTGTCCGGAAGAACTCCGTGACGAAGGAATCGAACCCGATGAATGAGAAATGCGACTTGCAGAGCGTTGTTTCGGGAGAGAGATGGACGTTGGCAAACTCGAGATCAGATTTTCCGATGCTTTTGGACGGTAATTCCTTTTGAGAGACGAATGGTTGGCAAACTCTTGTGTTTGATATAATTAAGTTATGAATCGAAAAGGGTCTGTGTTGATTCTTGTCCTGGTCATCGTGTTAGTCCTATTAGCAATCGGAGGCTATTGGTATTATGGGATGCGCAAAATCCCATTGCCTCCGACCACGGCAAATACTTCGCAAACACCACCCATACAGAGTTCATCCATTTCAAGCGTGGATCCTAATGCCGCAAAACAAGCAGCTACCGTGGTTTTGGCCCAAATTTCCCAATATCCATTTCTTTCTCTTGTTCCAATAAATCGGACCATTAGTTCTTATACCCCCACGAGTTCGCATGAATTCACCTACGAAGGAATATCTTTGAAATTGCCATGGTCGGGTACTCCCAAGATACAAACTTTATCAGGAGTTGGCACACAGATAAAATTCCCGAACAATGAATTCGTGATGCTTCCAAATCCGTATCCTGACCCACTCCATCGGCAAACATTTCTGGATTCAATAAAGACAAACGAAGATAGGGAAAAATTTAACTACTTATTCGGGGAGGAAAATTTAAACTCCAATTCTGCATTTTTCAATTTGGTGTTGAACAGTAGCCCCACAACACTTTCTTCCACAACCTCATCACCTAAGGAACTTTTAGCCCAATCAATGCTTCTCCCCATAAAACTGACTATGTTCTTTGATTCCAGCACCCAATCTATCTACCAATTTTCGACACCGGATTTCAAAGTATTTGAATTTACCGATCTACCAGCAAAGAATCAGTCATTTATTTACCTTTACGACGCAAGAGATAACGGAAGATTAATTACTACTTCTGCGAATCAGAACGAAATTGATTTCATTTTGTCTTCAATAAAGGAACAATAAATCCCCTTGACCAGAGTTTGCCAGTTGTCCAGAAAAACTCCACTTCTTCGCTAGCTAGAGGCTCTTCCGCGCCCGAAAAGCGGGCAAGGAACAATAAACGCAGTCAGTATTCATGGCTAGAAGTAGAGTAGCAGAAAATTAGACCGCGCGCAAATCGATCGACGGCCAAAAACGGCAATATGTTTTGCGGGGCTCTCGGAAGCGGTTTGGCACGGTCCGGCCGTTCACTCACGGCCGGCAAACCGCTGAGAGCGATTGCGCGCCGTCGCTGGACGGCGCGACAATGTACCCGCAAAAGCATATTGCCGTTTTTGGCCATTCCCAATCTGATTTGCGCGCGGAATTTTATTCCTCCTCTTTTCCGGCCGCTTTCTCCGGCGATTCGCCCCTCTCCACCATCTCCACCACTTTCTTTCTGATATCGTTCAGCAACTTTCTGTCTTCCTTCAGCTTTGCCCGCGTATTCTCATACCCCGCACCCAGCCGTTCGCCTTCAAACGAGTAGCTCGCGCCCGATTTTTTAACCACGCCGTAATTCACCGCCGTGTTCAACACGTCGCCTTCGTATGAAATCCCCTCGCCGAACAGAATATCGAACTCCGCCGAACGGAACGGCGGCGCCACCTTATTTTTCACCACCTTCGCCTTCACGCGGTTCCCCACCACATTCTCCCCTTTCTTCACCTGCGCGATACGGCGGATATCAATACGGACCGAGGCCGCAAACGGCAAGGCCCGTCCGCCGGGAGTCGTTTCCGGATTCCCGAACATTATGCCGATCTTCATGCGGATCTGGTTGATGAAAATGATCAGGGTCTGCGTCTGTGCCGCTATTGCCGTGAGTTTCCGCAACGCCTGTCCCATCATCCGCGCCTGGCGCCCAACGTGCTGCTCGCCCATTTCGCCCTCAAGTTCCGCGCGGGGCGTGAGCGCCGCCACCGAATCGACAACCACCACCGAAATCATCCCCGACCGAACCAAGCTTTCCAATATATTCAACCCTTCCTCGCCGCTGTCCGGCTGGGAAATCAGCAATTCATTCACCTTCACGCCCAATTTTGCCGCGTACTCCGGATCCATGGCGTGCTCTGCGTCGATATAGGCCGCTTTGCCGCCCTGTTTTTGGGCCTGCGCTACCACGTTCAACGCGAGCGTCGATTTGCCGCTTGATTCAGGCCCGTAAATCTCCACAATCCGCCCGCGCGGCATGCCGCCGACGCCAAGCGCCAGGTCCAGCGAAAACGAACCGCTCGGAATGACCGCCACGTCCGTGTGCCGCACCTCCCCAAGCCGCATGATCGCACCTTCGCCGAACTTATCCTGAAGTGAAGTGAGTAGCTGCTCAAACTGCTTATCCTGCTTATCTTGCTTCCCCTGCTCCTTGTTTTTCGCGTTTTGCGCCTTGATTTCCGCCTCCGCCGTCCCGCCAACTTTTTTTTCTTTAGCCATGGTTTTTTATGATTTATTTTTATACACCCGCATTATACCAAACCCGACATTAAATTATTTTTAAAAATTTTTTTATTTTGCGACCCGTGCTTCTTTGGGGGCCGATCGGGCACTTCAACATCCAATGCTCAATAGTTTACGGGAGACGACGTGCTGGTTGAAGCATTTATCGTCCCAGGAAAACTCGATGAAGGAGCGCCAGTAGCAGACGAAGACGGGGAAGCGGCAGCCGGTGCTTGATAGATAATTTGTTCGGTGATATCCGTCTGGCCGCCCAGGAATTTGCGTGCGACGAGATCGAATGTGTTCATGCCGTTTTGCAATAAGACGCTTTTTTGCCAGGTATGATCGCTTACATTGATGGTCACCGGGTCGCCGTTCAGGTAGAGGGCGTCGGCATTTTTCACGGTACCTTCAAGCGTGACCATGCTCGAGGAGGCCGCGTAAGGATTTTGCGGAGGAAAAGTGATGGCAATAGCCGGTTTTCCCATGGAACGCGGGATCTGAACCGCGGCATAAATAAAAACCAGGACGGCGACGGCGCCGAGCATGATGAATTTCGCGGGGGATTTTTTCACGAAACGGTTGCGCGGCAAGGCATCGGCGGGACCGGAATTCTTCACAATCTGCTCCTTTTTTACCTCTTCCCACCACTCTTCCGCATCAAAATCAAGGACTTTCGAAAGCCGCACCAAATAGCCGTGGAAATACGGCGCGGAAGGCATGCTCTCGAAATCACCGCGAGCCATGTTTTCGAGGTGCGCCTGCGAAATGCCCGTGAGATCGGCAAGTTTTTTAAGTGAAAGCCCCTTCTCCTTCACCCGCTCGCGAAAGAAGGTTTCGAAATTGAGTTGGTCGTCCATGAAGTCAGCGGCAGGGAGCAAGCGACGGGGAACAAGAATATCATTCCGAGTCCGCAAGGAATCCTTGCTGCATTTCCCGCCTTCTATTTTACATTTAAAAACGAAATTTGCGCAGAGTTGACAAAAATAATTTGTGTGTTAATTTTTATCGAGGAGGCTCTATGCTCTTTTTGAAGTGTCTTTGGTCTTGGCTCATTGGAAACGGATGGATTCATATTTGCCCTAAATGCAAACTGAGGCGCATGGCAATCCAGACGCGGGAATGGGAGGAACCGTATGGCGGGGGACACGATGGTATGCACGGCGTTTTCCATGGCGAATTATATTATCACTGTTCCAACTGCAACCATGAAATAAAGTATTAGTGATGTATTTGCTCCCGCCCGCCACGCAAATGCCCGGCGGGATTTTTTATCTTCAAACAAAAGAACCCATTGCTGGGCCTTTTGCGAATTTGAGCACGGCTACAACTCCGGTTCGACACCTATGTTTAGCAGTATAGGCGCAGAAAAAAAACTGTCAAGCCCGAAAAAAACGGATTTCAGGTGCGTGCGAATATGAACAGGTTGCATGGACACATACACATTCCCAAAAAACTTCCGGCAAATTGACAGCAATAAATTAAATTTTTATGCAAACATATTAAAGCACTAACGGAAATATGTAAGATCAAAAGAACCACTGATACAATGGTTTTGCGGTGGGTTCCGCACGGTTGCAAACCCTGGTTCGACACCTAGGGTTTGAGGGGTTCAACTCCCCCGGGATCCACCGCCCGGCGGGGAAATTACGACAGCCGCGCCTCTATCTTCTCCACATTCACGTCTCTCGGCTTCGCGCCTTCGCCGGGGCCGATGAATTCCTGCGATTCCATGATGTCGAGCAACCGGGCGGCGCGGGCGTAGCCGACTTTCAAACGGCGCTGGAGCAACGACGCCGAAGCTTTCTTCGCTTCCAAAACCACGGCAAGCGCCTCCTCAAGCAGGTCGTCATCATCGCCGTTCGGCTCATTATTTAAGAAATCCTCAAAGTTCTGCGGGCCGCTTTGCTGGTTGCCCGTTGCCGGCGGCTGGTTGCCGGCTCCGCCGAAATCAACTTTCTCCTCTTTTGCGGCCTCAATTTCCTCTTTATTATTTTCCCGGATGAAATCCGTAACTTTCTTGATTTCCTCCTCGGTGATGAACGCGCCCTGGATGCGCTTCGGCTTCGAAAGCTCGGCGGAAAGGAACAGCAAATCGCCATGGCCGAGCAGTTTTTCGGCGCCGGGCGTATCTAAAATGGTGCGCGAATCGATCTGGCTTGCAACCTGC
This sequence comes from Patescibacteria group bacterium, assembly GCA_028865305.1. Taxonomy (GTDB): domain Bacteria; phylum Patescibacteriota; class Minisyncoccia; order UBA6257; family 2-01-FULL-56-20; genus REEB161. The sequence continues at coordinate 20,398 of JAGWKM010000002.1, forward strand.
AAGGCGACGCGCGCCGGAATATTCGCTTTGATCAGGCCGGTGATAACTTCAACGGACGGGCGCTGGGTGGCAAGCAGCAGATGAATGCCGGTCGCGCGCGCCATCTGCGCCAGGCGGACAATCGAACCTTCGACTTCGCGGCCGAATGAGGACATCAAATCCGCCAACTCATCAATGGCGATCACGATAAACGGCAGCGGCTCGTTCCCGTGCGATGCGTTGTAGCTCTTAATGTCGCGGCTGCCGGCCTTCTGGAGTAATTCATACCGCCGCTCCATTTCGGAAATCGCCCAGCGGAACACGCCGGCGGCCTTTTTGTTTTCCGTGATGACCGGGCTCGCGAGATGCGGGATGCCGTCGTAAATGGAAAGTTCGACGCGCTTCGGATCGATCAGGATGAGCTTCAGCGTTTGCGGCGAATTCTTATAAAGGAGCGACGTCAGGACCGAATGGACCAAAATCGATTTTCCGGAACCAGTCGCGCCTGCAACCAGCATATGCGGCATTTTCTCGATGCTCGCGAATACCGGCTCGCCGGAAACATCGCGGCCGAGGACAAATCCGAGCGGCCCGGATTTCTGGAAATCCGGATAGTTCATTAAACTGCCAAGCCGGACGAGCGCCGCCGCCTTGTTTGGCACTTCAATACCGACGAGCGATTTTCCGGGAATCGGCGCCTCGATGCGGATCGGATGCGCCGCGAGCGAAAGCGCGAGGTCGGGATTCAGCGCCGTGATGCGGGAAAGCTTTACCCCTTCCGCCGGTTTCAGGGTATAGCGCGTGACCGCCGGGCCGACATTGATCTCGCCCATCTCAACCGCGATGCCAAAGCTCTCGAGGGTACGCTTGATGATGTTCGCGTTCGCCAAAAGATCGCCGGTCGTCGGTTTCGAGCTCTCGGTCAATAAAAGTGAGAGGGGCGGCGGCGTATAGTCCGCGAAGGTCGCCGGCTTCAATTTCTTCGTCGGCCGGGCTTCAAAATCCGGCTCTGCGACATCCACTTCCTGCAATGGCCCTTTTTGCGGTTCCCTGCCTTTGTCGTCCCCTTTTTGCTTTTTGCTTATTGCTTTTTGCTGCCCCTCGTCCTCCTCTGCGCCCACCGCCTCGAACTCCTCTTTTTCCCCGTCGTCTTCTCCGCTTGGCCACTTGAACTTCAATGGCACATTCGCTGTGACGAGGACCGCAATCACCAAAACGAAACCGTTGATTATGATCGCAGCAATATTCCCAAAAGGCACCCGCAAGGAACCGAGAACAAGCCCGAGCCAGCCGCCCTTGCCGGGCTTTGCGAGCTCAATCAAGGCCAAAACCGAAAGGATGAGCAGTCCGCCGCCAAGGAGCGTCATGCCCACAAACCGGCGTCGTTCGGCAAAAACGAAAACCACAGCCGCAAAAACGAGTGTTACCGGCAGGATGAAATAACCCCAGCCGAGCAGCGCATCAAGGCCCTGATAAATCAATGCTCCCGCCGGGCCGGCCTGCTCGAATCCCGCAAGCGCCAAAACCACCGCCACGCAGAAAAATACGATCGCCCAAACGCTTTTTTTGGTGTCCGGATGCAGCCGCGGTTCGGATTGCTTCGCAACCGGCGCGGGAGCCATCCTCCCGCTCCCTTTTTTCTTTCCATTGCCGTTCCTGCTCATAATAGCTTCATTTTAACACGGAAATAATTATCCAAAAGGCACAAATCAATATCTTTCTGTTAAAATTAAATCATGCCAAAGAAAGCAGCTCCGAAAATCCGCCCGGCCTACCGCAATAAAGAGCTCATCGTCTTTGACCTTGATGGCACGTTGGCACCCAGCAAATCGATTGCCAGCAAGCCGATGATCCGGCTCATCCTGAAATTGCTTGAAAAGAAAAAAATGGCAGTCATCGGCGGCGGTAAATATGAATTATTTCAACGACAGCTCACGGCGCAACTGCCGCATCACGATGGCCGCCTTCAAAACCTTTTCCTCTTCCCCACTACCTCGAATGCTTTTTACCGCTACCATGGCCAATGGCGGAACGTATACCAGCTCAAGCTGAGCAGAGCGGAAAAGAAACGCATCAAGAAAGAATTCGCAGCCGTACTCAAAGCCGTGCATTATACTCCGCCTAAAAAGATATACGGCGTCACACTCGAAGACCGAACCACCCAGATGAGCTTTTCTCCGCTCGGCCAGGACATCGTGACCGCGCTCGGCAACAAAGGCATACGCTTAAAAGAACAATGGAACAGGGAGCATAATCCGCTCCGGCTGAAAATGGTGAAATTGCTTGCGCGGCGGCTCCCAGGCCTCGAAGTGCGCGCCGGCGGCCTTACTACGATTGATATCACCCGCAAGGGCATCGATAAGGCCTACGGCGTCCGCCAGATCAAAAAAACCCTTAAAATCCCGATTTCCCGGATGCTGTTCGTTGGCGACGCGCTTTATAAAGGAGGCAACGACGCGGCCGTGAAAAAAACCGGCGTCGATTGGATGGCGGTAAAAAATCCGAAGGAAACCGAACAAATCATTCGACAATTGGTCTGATTTCTGGTAAATTCAGTTTGCCAATTTGCCAGGCCGATGTAGCTCAGCTGGTAGAGCAGGGCTTTCGTAAAGCCAAGGTCGCCGGTTCAAATCCGGCCATCGGCTCAGATCAAAAAATTCCACGCGAGCGGAAGTTTTTGATTGAGCAAGACGATGGACGGATTTGAACGAAAGGAGGGCCGGAGGGAACGCGACCGGGTTCCCTCCGTATAGGAAGGCTCCGGAAACCGTTGGTTTCCGGAGCGCAGGCCTGTCCACAGGGCCGAGCAGTTCAACTCCGGCCATCGGCTCAGTTCCGCCTTCGTAATGATATAATCATAATATGGATCGGTCCTTGAATAACGGATTCACGCTCATTGAGCTCCTGGTAGTTTTGGGAGTCATCGCTATCCTTGCCACCGTTGTTGTTATAGTTTTAAATCCTCTCGAATTGATCGCCGAAGCTCGCGACGGCCAACGGCTTTCCGATATGACAACTATGAATAAGGCGATAGCGCTTTATCTCGCCGATGCCGCCAATCCGCATTTAGGAACGCCCGGGTTCGCTTATTTAGATTTCATGATTCCACGAGGGCCCTGCTATGATATGGTAAGCACGAGCGGCGTGTGGAGTAATAGCATCGACACATGTTCGGCGCAAGATTGGTTCCCTACAGCTACAGGGAGCAATGGACTTTGGGATACGCCCTCAAGCACGGCCATTAACGGCACCGGCTGGATTCCCATTGATTTTGCCGATATCAATAGCGGATCTCCCATTGATTTTGAACGTCTTGACCCCGTCCATCAGGCAGGCACCTGCAATGGTGCGTGGAATAGCGTAAATCTCTCCCAGTGCGCTCTTTTCTACAGCTATATCACCGATGGTACCCATTTCAAGCTTGCTGCATTTATGGAAAGCAGAAAATATTCCAATGGCGGACCACACGATGTTGAATCAAATGATGGCGGCGTGAATCCTTATGTACTCGAAACCGGAAACGATCTTAATTTATAGCGAGACCTAGACAAATAATCTTATAAAATATATAATAAAAGCATGAAAAATAAACTAATCTTTTCGGGGATCGTGGTCGGTTTGCTTGCCGCCACCCTTCCCGCACTCGCCGCCGTTCCGGGTGTCCAATTAGGCCACGGCGGCATTGGTCAAAAGGCCGGCGATACGACCGATTTCGGCGTAGCGATCTGCAATAATGGCGCCCAAACCGTTTCCGCGGTTCCCTTTGCGGTGACTCTCAATGGCAAGACTGTTGCGGCGACAGTAGACGGTCCTCTTTCAGCCAACTGCCAATACACGTACCTCACCTATAGCATCTTCGACGTGACGGCCGGAAATACATATTCCGCAACGGTCGCCATTGATCCAAACCATATTCTCGGCACTGCAGCCGTAGCCGCACTGGCAACGTACACTATTACTGTTCCCGTTGGCGGGCAGGTTCTCGGCGCAAGCGCAATCAGCGAATCCGAACGACAGAGCTTGCTTGCGCAGTTGGCCCAAATGACGGCTATCCTGCAAGGACTACTCGCCAAGCTGGGGTTGTAATTGAAATTAAAATCAAAAAAACGCCCGCTTGAAAACGGGTGTTTTTTGCCGTAGAGTGGAAGTATGGCGGAACAATTCTCATTTGATTTTGAGAAAGGAGAAGAAAAGAAAAACACACCGACGGAGGAACCGCATGAATACCGCTTCGAGAATGAAGATGAGTGCCAATACTGCGGCGCGCCGTTCGAAAGCGAACGTTCGTGCAAATATTGCGCAAGCAACCCGACCAAAAAAGCGTTTTTGAAAAAACAGAAAAATTAAACCTGGATCCGCGCCGATCCGGCGGGACGAAAATCAAAATGAAGGAAATCGAAAATCTCGAACAGTTAGCAGTTGAAGCCCGCCGACTTGGCGGGCGGCTTTGACCTAGAGGCGAAACGGGGGCGGATTGAGGAACTTGAGGCGGAAATGGCCGCGCCGGCCTTTTGGCAGGATCGCGAAGCGGCGGATGTAAAAATCCGCGAACATGGCGAGCTTTCGGAACTGGTGAAGCAATATGCCGAGCTGCAGGATGGCCTTGCGACATTGGAACAGCAATACGATGAGAATAAATTCCACGAACTAAAGAAGCAGTTTCGGGAATTCGAACTTTCCCAGCTTTTCACGGGCCCCTACGACGCGCAGGCGGCGGTCTTGACCGTTTATCCGGGTGTTGGCGGCGAAGATGCTGAAGATTGGGCGCGCATGCTCGGCGTGATGTATGAAAATTATGCGAAGCGGCGCGGATGGAAACTGCGCGTCGTGGACGATAATCCCCGCTCGCGCGCTGTCGAGATCCAAGGCGCGCATGCGTACGGCTATCTGAAAAAAGAATCCGGCGTGCACCGCCTGGTGCGGATATCGCCCTTCGACGCCAAAAAGGCGCGGCATACGTCATTCGCGCTCGTCGAAGTCATCCCTGATTTACCGCCGCTTGAAGAATCTAAACTGGAAATCCCCGAAAAAGATTTGAAATTTGAGTTCTCGCGAGCGGGCGGGCCCGGCGGGCAGAATGTCAATAAAGTGGAGACGGCGGTGCGGGTGATCCATTTGCCGACCGGATTGGCAGTCGGTTCGCGAACGCAGCGATCGCAGCAGCAAAACCGGGAATATGCGCTCAAATTGTTGAAAGCAAAGCTGTTTCAGCTGATGGAAAAGGAAAAAGTGGACGAAGTCAGTAAACTGCGCGCGAAAGTGAAGCCGGAGTGGGGCAACCAGATCCGGTCGTACGTGTTGAATCCTTACCAGATGGTGAAGGACCACCGGACGGAAGCGGAAACAGCGCGGGTGGACGAAGTTCTCATGGGCGATTTGGATATTTTTATCGAGGCGGAATTGGAAAATTTGTCATCCCGGGCTTGAACCGGAATCCAGAAATCGCGTGAATCAATTTTGGCCGAATAAAAACGGCCTGGCGAAATAAATCACCAGGCCAAATGAACTTACCACGGACGAGGATTTATACCTTCTCCTCCGCCGCAAACAAATGGCTGCAGCCGCTTTTCCCGAACCATGATGCGTTCGCGTATAATGTGCGCGAGCGCCCGCAGTTCGATGCCGGTGGCAGCATTATCATTCCATTCCATTTCATCCGCGTAAGATTCGAGTACAGTGGCGAGTCCTCTCGTCAACCGGGCCGGAGCTTCCCGTGAAAGCACAAAAAGAATATTGAACTTTAGAAGCTCAACCTCGTACGGCGACTGGTCAATGCGAGCACCCATGTCGTCGAAAAAGGCCCTGATGAGCCTCTGTGTCGTTTTTGCAAGTTCGTCATGAAAAACCCGCCAGAGCTTTCTTCGTTCTGCGTGGGAAAATTTCGGGAGTTTCCGTGAATGCATAACTTCCTCGCCCAACGATATGCTGACGATATAATAGCAAATACATTGACAAGGTCAAATTTATAATTCAATATTATGTACGGTATTTCAGAAAGATAGACAATGCTCAAAATATGGCTGAAATGGCGGCTGCGGCGAAATACGGCAAAACTAGAGAGGGCATGCACCAGGCTTGAAATCCATGATGTACTCGCCCCTTGTCAACTCACCCGCGCGCCGCTCCACGACCAGGAATTATCCAAAGAGCGTCGCGAGCTCAACCGGCAGATAGATTTCCTGAATTGCAAAATAACAAAAATCAGGGAAGATCTCCGACGGTTGGGTGTTGTTCTTTAAATCCTCATGGCGGCCCGCCACGGCGGCCATTTTTTATACCAATCCAATCTTCTTTTCGAGCCGACCAATGCGGGTTTCGTGGTCGTCAACCGTAACACGCCAGTTTTTGACATCTCCCCTTAAATCCTCCATTTGCACTTCTAAATGGCTGATTCGCGATTCAACTTTATCAAACCTTTCATCCACTTTTTCAAAGCCATTATTCACCATCCGCGCTAATTTTCCCAAGGTCATTTTCACCATAATTCCAGTTTAAAAATTCATTTTTGAAAGTCAAATTTTATTTAATCTTTTTTTAATGATTACATAATCTCTGGATCCCGGGTCAATCCTCGGAATGACACAACGTCAAACTTGGTGTAGTATATGAATAAAGCGGAATTAAACCGCTTTTGTATTGATTGGTGATTGATTGGCTAATCGCTAATCGCTAATCGCTCATTTATGATCGTTTTCCAGGGCGTTTCGAAGATTTATAAGAACGGCGAAACTTCTACGGCACTTGACGACACGACCTTCGAGATCGGCCCGGGCGAGTTTGTTTCTCTCTCGGGGCGCTCCGGCGCTGGCAAATCCACCATCATCCGGCTTTTGATCGGCGAGGAAAAACCGAGCAAGGGCCGCGTTTTTTTTGGCCAATACGAGGTGAACAAACTGAAGGATAATGAATTGCCGGCTTTTCGGCGGCATATTGGCGTCGTTTTCCAGGATTTCCGGCTCTTGCCGACCAAAACCGCCTATGAAAACGTAGCATTTGCGTTGGAAGTAGCCGGACGGCCGCAACGGGAGATCATGGAGCTTGTGCCGCAGGTGCTCGAAATGGTTGGGCTTGGCGACAAGACAAAGAACTTTCCAAACCAGCTTTCCGGCGGCGAACGCCAGCGGGTTGCGATAGCGCGGGCGATGGTCCACCGGCCGGAGGTTATTATTGCGGACGAACCGACGGGCAACCTCGATCACTTCCATACGTTTGAAATCATCAAACTGCTCGAAAAGATCAACCAACTTGGCACCACGGTGCTCCTTGCAACGCACGACCGCGAAGTCATCAACTCCCTCGAGCGCCGCGTGATAACATTAGACAAGGGACGGATCATCCGCGACGAACCCAAGGGTAAATACATTCTCGTATAAATTCTAAATTTCTCATATTATTTCATTTCCAATGTTTACAGTCATCTCAAGAATTTTCCATTTCGGCTTCAAGAATTTCTGGCGGAACGGCTGGCTTTCGACGGTTACCGTGATCATCATGACCCTCGCGCTCTTTGTTTTCGTCGGCCTCATCCTTTTCAACGTCACGACCGGCGCGGCGGCGTCCTCGATTGAAAATAAAATAGATATCAGCGTTTATTTCAACACGAACACTCCCGAAGACCAGATCCTGAACATCCAGCAGTCGCTCCAATCCCTCCCGCAGGTGCAAAGCGTCGATTATATTTCCCGCGACCAGGCGCTCGCCATTTTCACCGAGACCCACGCAAACGACCCCACGATCAGCCAAGCCATTGGCGAGCTCGGCTCGAATCCGCTTGAAGCATCGCTCAGCATCAAGGCGAAAGATCCGAGCCAATACGGCACCATAGCCACCTATCTCTCATCCTCATCGCTTTCCCAGTACATCGATTCGATCAGTTATACGCAAAACCAAGACATTATCGACCGTTTGGCGCGCATCGTAAAAGATGTTGAAATCGGCGGCTCTGTTGTTGCCCTCATCCTGACGCTTATCGCCGGACTCGTTGTTTTCAACACCATCCGCCTCGCAATCTATTCGAACCGCGAGGAAATCGGCGTCATGCGCGTCGTTGGCGCCTCGAACAGCATGGCTCGCGGGCCGTATGTCGTCGAAGGCATACTTTGCGGCATTATTTCCTCCGTCGTGGCGCTTGCCATCATTGCGCCGGTCCTTTATTTCATCAACCCCTACCTGAATGTCTTTATCCCGGGCCTCGAGCTTTTTCACTATTATTACACCCACATTTTGTCGATCTTCCTCTATGCGGTCCTCTTTAGCGCCATCGTCGGCGGGCTCTCGAGCTTTATTGCGGTCAAAAGATATTTGAAAAACTAGGAGGAGCAGGCGTTTGCGTTTAAAGCGGCGCAATCCTCATTACTTTTGCGGGGTCGAGAATCCACGCCGCCCGAAAAAACCGGTAAAACCGATGTTTTCTGCCGGTTTTTTTGTTCATAAATTTGTTAGAATTTTTTTATTTTTTGTTTAGGCGGAGTGTGGATAATATCAGTAACAAGCGGCCAGCAACCATGAGTAAGAGATAAAGCTATCCTCTGCTCCTGAATACTGTTTACCGGCTCCTTGTTGCTATTCCATGCGCATCCTGCTTATCGAGGACGAGAAGGAAATTGCGAATTTTGTAGTAAACGGCTTGCGGGCTGAACGGTTTGCCGTGGATTGGGCCGACAGCGCCGAAAAAGGGCTCGCCTGGGCGCGGCTCAGTTCCTATGACCTTGGCATATTCGACGTCAAACTGCAGGGCGGGATAACCGGCATTGAGGCCTGCCGGCGGCTCCGCGAGCGAGGCATTGGATTCCCCATCATAATCCTCTCCGTGATGAATGACGCCATTACCAAAGTGAAAGCACTGAACCTCGGCGCGGATGATTATCTCCAAAAACCGTTTTTCATGGCGGAACTCATTGCCCGCGTCCGGGCACTCCTTCGGCGCGAGAAAAAGACGGAAAATCCGGTGTTCAAAGTTGCCGATTTGATTCTGGACACCATCAAGCACACCGTTATCCGGGGCGATAAGCCCATTAAGCTTAACCGTAAAGAATTCAGCTTGCTCGAATATTTTATGCGGAACCAGGGAATCACCTTGACGCGCGCGATGATTTTGGAACACGTATGGGACGCCAACGCGGATCCATTTACAAACACGGTCGACGTGCATATCCGGTTTTTGCGGCAAAAAATCGATGATGGGTTTAAGGAAAAATTAATCAAAACCGTGCATGGATATGGGTATAAACTGGAGGCGAAACCGGACGGGCCGCAAACGGCAGGGACCGGAAAACGGCAAACGGCAAAACCATGAACCCCGAATCATCTCAATCAAAATTTCTTGCTGACGCAGCGCACGAATTCCAGACGCCGCTTGCCATCCTGCGTATGAGCCTGGAAACCCTGCCAACCGGCCGGACGATGCGGGAGCGGCGCGCGCGGCAAGTTATGGAAGCGACGCTTGACCGCTTGAGCCGCCTGGTGAATGGTTTGCTTTTAGCCGCACGACTGAACCACGCCGAGAATTCGCTCGCGCGCGATGAATTGGACCTGCTGCGCCTTGTCGGCGAGACCTGCGAGGATTGCCTGATACTTGCCCAGAATAAAGGAATTGCACTCACCTACCCCGATCATACCCCCTCGCGCCCGGACGCATCGAGCTCTCTCCTTATATCCGGCGACCGCGACCGGCTGAAAGAAACCTTTTTAAATTTATTGAGCAACGCTTTCAAGCACACCCCGCCCGGCGGAAGAGTTTCCATCGATGTAAAAACCAACGGTCGAATGGCGGAAATCTCAGTTGCCGATACCGGCTCGGGCATTTCCAGGGATAATTTGCCGAACATTTTTGAACGTTTTTACCGCATTAATGATGGAGCTCATCCCGGCATCGGCATCGGCCTCCATTTATCAAAACAAATCATCGAAGCGCATGGCGGAACTATAATTGCCGAAAGCGAACCCGGCCAAGGCGCGCGGTTCACTGTTCGGCTGCCGCTTGCTCGGGGAATCTCCGAAGGCGTCCTTCGTGCGGAAAGGCGCCCTCAATCCGAATCAGCCAAAGCCGTGTTACAATGAACTTATGGAACGAACCTATATTATGAACCAGCCAACGCTTTACACCCAGCATGATAACGATCTCGTGCTTGACGCTCCGAGGGAGAAGGAATACCGCATCAAGGACCTTCCTGCCGAGGAAAAGCCGCGGGAAAAACTCCTCAAATACGGACCCGGACACCTTTCGGCCGTTGAACTTTTCGCCGTACTTCTGAATGTCGGCACTATGAAAGAGGACGTGCTTTCCATGTCCCGGCGGCTCATCAAAGAATACGGGGACACCGGCATCGCAAACCAAAAAGATCCCAAAAAGCTCGAATCAATGCTCGGCATTCCGCTCGCGAAGGCCTGCCAAGTGGTGGCTTGTTTTGAACTCGGCCGGCGATTTTTTCAGTCGCCGACCCCGACGAAACCGGCTGCCATTCGAACACCGAGCCAGGTTTTCGAATATCTCAAGGAAATGCGCGACCTGCCGAAAGAACATTTGCGCGGCATTTATCTCGACAGCCATTACCAGGTCATCCATAACGAACTGATCTCGGTTGGCAGTTTGAATTCGAACATCATCCACCCGCGCGAAGTATTCCGGCCGGCGCTCGAGTTTTCCGCTTCGGCGATTATCCTGGCGCACAATCATCCATCCGGCATCGCAAAAGCGAGCGAGCAGGATATCCTGATCACCCGCCAAATTATCGAAGCCGGAAAAATCCTCGGCATAAGCGTCTTGGACCACGTGATTATCGCAAAAGAAAATTTTGAAAGCGTCCCCGTGGAATATAATTGAAGAATAATTCGTTTAATTTGCCGACCGCTTTTGAAGCGAATATTATTTTCCCAAAAATCCGGCCGACCGGAGCCCGGGGCATTCAATTTGCTTTTATATTTGCACCTTGCTAATTTTAAATTAGCTTCTTCACTATTCGGCGGGCGACGAAGGATGCGACTTCGCTCGCAAACGACCATTAATGCGGCATGCGGCCATGCCGCGTGATTTCAGAACTTCGCATCTTCTCCTTTGAAAGGGGGCGCTCCGGCGCCCCTTCTCTTTTTATTTGTAATTCTCCGCTTTTTGCGGCACAATAGGTGAAATAAAAGGAGAGGTGCGCGAGCGGTCGAAACGGCGATCCTGGAAAGATCGTGTATCCGAAAGGGTACCGAGGGTTCGAATCCCTCCCTCTCCGCCAGATGTCCAAGTTTGAACCGAAGAAAAATTAAGAGTTTTATGGAGGACGTGGACAAAATTGACATAGCGCAAATGCGATCGGGAATGGTTTAATTTTATCGGACGTTTTAGGATGCTGGATTATCTTATAAGCCGCTTTAATTCGTTCACTCTTGGCTCGGATATTACCGCAGAGAATTTGAGACCTCAGATCAAAAGGAATTTCAAATATATCCCCGCTTCAAAAATTATCATTATTTGCCTGCCTGGTTGGGGCGGAAAATTAAATAAGTGGAAGTTTCTTGAGAAATATGCGAGCGGCTCACGCGCATCGTTTTTGGCTTATGAATTTCCTCGCGGGATTTTTTCCGACCAAAAAGACCGGACAAGGGAATTGTTTGAGGAAGTTAACACATTCGTAAGGGACGAAATTAAAAATTTAAAGGATAAATACAAATTTGAGAAATGCATTCTTGTTTGCATCAGTCTGGCCTCTTCTTATGGCTCATTGATTTATAAAGACAATCCCGATATCAATGAAATTATTCTTGTCGCTCCGGGTGAAGATATAGCGAAAGATATGTGGCATGGATGCCGAACCCAGCATTTCCGAAAATCGTATGAGAAGCAGGGATTTAATGAAGCGCAGCTGATTGAAGCTTGGAGCGGACTAGCTTCAAAAAACAATTTTCCCACCCGGGGAGCGAAGATAAAAATTTTGCTGGGAAGGAGCGACGGGGTCATACCTTATGAGTTCAGTCATGTATTGGTTGAAATTTATAAGCAATTTCGCTTAAATGTTGTCGAAAGAACATTTCCTCTTGGCCACTATTTTTTGATTTCGTATTTTTTGCTGTTGCCGGGGCATTTTTTGCAGTTATAATACTATTCAAACACCGTCTCGCGCTCTCCGCGGAGATATTTTATCGAGGAACCTCCGGACGAAACGGCAGCGCGACCAGAATACATTATAATTTATGCGATCAGCCATGAATGAAATCCTTGAAACTACAAAATTCGTCGCAGACAATTCCAAACAGGTCTTCCTCGACCATTCTCGGATAATAGAATTTGCAGGGAACTTTCGCCGTGGCGCGGCTTCGCATTGGCTTAGTGCTTCACCGGTTGGTTATGCGCATCTTACAAATCAGCAAAAGCTAGATTTATTACTCGTCTTCAACTCCATAAGCTTTTCGTACTGGGGCGACCCCAAGTGGACCATTGAATATAAAGGTGGGCGATATGATGGTTCGTGGGCGATGATTATTTGTATTATCCGAGCGATAGATGAAAAAATTCCGATTCTCGATGCGCAATTTCGCTCAAGTATGAGCCGGGAAGATTTTAGAAAGTTCTTAAGAGGTAATATAGAAATTCCGCTATTCGAGGAAAGATGGAACATTACAAAGGAAATTGGCGGCGGACTCTTGAAAGGATATGGCGGCAACTTTGCAAATTTTATTAAAAGTGCGGGCGGTGACGGCCTTCGGCTTTTAAAGCTCATCATCAAAACTTTTCCCTCATTTGATGATGTCGCCCAATATGGCGGCAGGCCTGTTTATTTTTACAAACGCGCCCAATTATTAGTAGAGGATATTTACCAAGCTTTCGGAGGTGAGGGCTATGGAAGTTTAAAGAACATGGATCAATTTACCGCGTGCGCCGATTACAAACTCCCCCAATCGTTGCGCCGACTTGGAATTATGAAGTATGCCGAATCCCTTTCCGGCAAGATCGACAATAAAATACCGCTTCCGTCCGGCAGCGAAGAGGAGGTTGAGATTCGCGCAAACACGATCTGGGCCGTGGAATTTATAAAGCAAGCGTTGCAAAATGACGGACAAAATGCGACGTCAATCGGCGTTAATGATCACCTCTGGCTAATGGGACAGGATAAGCAAAACAATCACCAGCCGTATCATCGAACCCGAACTACAGCATATTAAATCAGCTTTTTTCGCGGGGGGGGGGGGGCGATTCGAACCCCTGTTTTTTTATTGATAAAATTAAAAACCCAACAAAAGCGGCAGCGCCATGGCGACCAAAATGGTTGGAATACCAGAATCCATCTCAAAACTTGATTGCATCGGGAAAGGCCGCGATCTTCGGATAGATTCTAGTGCCCCCGCCGGATCTTCACATTTAAATCCCGATAAAATGAGTTTTTAGGCAACAAAGAACCGCCTCCGGACATCACCTCCGCACCGGATTGGTTAGAATTTTAAATAGTTTTATACTGTTGGTATGCCTGACTTTAAGTCCCATCCGCTTTTCAAAAAACTGTTTTCACTGGATCTGCCTCCCGAAGATTATGCGGTTTTTGGCAGCGGGCCGATGTATGCCCATGGCCTGCGGAAAGGGATTGCAGACCTGAATATCATCGCCCGCGGGAAAGCGTGGCAAAAAACGCACGAGTTTGGCGGAGAACAAACCGCGCACAGCGGCCTTGGCAAGGCAGTCCTACCGGCGGAGGGGATCCAAATTTATAATGCCTGGGGGCCGGGAAAGTGGACGGCGGACGAATTGATCGACACTTCCGAAATTATTGACGGCATCCGGTTCGTAACGCTCGACAAAGTGGCGGACTGGAAAGAATTGATGGGGCGGCCGAAAGATATCGAAGACGTGGAGGCGATCAAAACTTATCTGGAGAACCTGAAATCAGCGCGGAACTCCGGCTAGAATCCCAGTTTTTCGTTAACGAAAATGATGTGCGACTTCCGGCCTCCGAACGGCGGCTCGCGGTAGATGACGAGCAATTTTGAAATAAAACTGCCCGGCGCGCCGGTCGATTTCATCCGCGCATCTTCCAGTGGAAAAACGTGTTCCCTGAGCCGCGCGAGAGCCGAATCGAGGTCGGGAGTGATTTTCTGCGCGCCGACGACAAGAATGAGATTCGGCGAAGTATAGACGAGATGCGGCAGCTGGCTGCCGGAATTGGAAGCGACCACGATTTCGCCGGTTTCCGCAATGGCGTGCGCGCTGCCGAGGTAAAAATCGGAAAGGACCGCCTGCCTGCGCAACGCCGCCTTTTTCGCCGGATCCGTTTCGGCAAAGACGGCGGCGTGGAGATTGTTCCAGCCATGGTTCCCCTCCTGCAGAAACTGAACGAAGCCGATTTCTTCGAGCGTGCGCGATGCGCCGTTCATAATTGAAGCGCCGGCCGGAATCAATTCCTTAATCCGCCGGAGCGCCTCCGCGCGCGTTTCCGCAAACTCCGGCAGGTGTCCGCGTTCCGCGAGGGCGGCCATGGTTTTTTCTATGGTTATTTTCGAAGGAGTAGCGTCGTAGGCCATAAGCATTCATTATACGATACGATAATGCCCCGATAAATGCTTCCGGAATGAAAATCAATTTTCTTCCACCTCTATTTTCTTTATCTTTGCCGCAGGCGGACCCACCCTGCACCACTCAATGAATTTTCCAAGCGCCGGCTCCGCTCCCTCTGCGCAAACCGAAACCGAGCCATCCGGCTCATTGCGCGGATCGGCATGAATGCCGAGTTCCGCGGCTTTTTTTGTTGCCGCATACCGAAATCCGACGCCCTGCACTTGGCCATGTATTTTTATGACGATTTTCTTCATATCCGGTTCACCTGTTTTAATATTTAATGGCAGTATGCCCGAAAAAACAACCATCGAACGCGCGCGGCGGAAAAAACGCGAAGGAAAAGCTTCAACCACGCAAGCCGGCGAATTCGTGCGCGAGGAGATGCGCCATAAACGCAGCGGCAAGCATCCGGTTAAATCGCGTAAACAGGCAATTGCGATTGGCCTTTCGAAAGCACGCAAGGCCGGCGTGAAAATACCGCCGCGATCGAAGCGAAAGAGATAAGAAAATAATAACGGCCCGGCAATCCGGACTCTTTATATTATCCGGCCCTGATTTTGGATCATTACTATTCGTTTTCCTTGTTGAGGAGCGGCACAAACGCGAACCCTTCGAATTTTTTGTTTTCGAATTCCCCGGTTGCCGATTTCTTGAAAAGCCAAACGTCATTCCCAACCGGCACGACCATGCGGCCGCCGTTTGCCAGCTGGTCAAGCAACCGCCGCGGCACTTCTTCCGCTGCGGCCGAAATCAGGATCTTGTCGAAGGGCGCGTCCTCCGGCAGGCCGAGCTCGTTTTCATGCGCCTGCACAATCTCGACGTTCGGACAATCATATTTCACCAAATTGCGCTGGCCGAATTCGACGAGCTCCGGAACAATCTCAACGCCGCGCACTTCGCCGTTCGCGCCGACCATCTGGCCGAGCAGCGCCGTGGTCCAGCCAGAGCCGGAACCCACATCCAGGATGCTATCCCCTTCCTTCGGCTGGAGGAGCTCAAGCATGAACGCCACGACCGTCGGCTGGGAAATCGTCTGGCCGTGGCCGATCGGAAGCGCCTCGTCCGCATATGCGGCGGGCGCATCTTCGGGCCGCACGAAATCAGCCCGGTCGATCCTTCGGAAGGCCTTAATGATCGAACGCGTCCGGAGCGTGCCGGATTCGATAAGCGATTGGATTAGTTCATCCATGATTCATGGCCCGTCCCAAAGCTATGTCCGGACGCATTTCTCGTCCTTGTTCCCGCGGAAACCGGCGGCGGGCGCCCGTGGGCGCAGTTCGGGATGGCTCCATTATTATGGAACATCATTATGGAAATTCCGTGAGAATGTTTGGTAGAATGGAACCTGATGACTATTTCCAAAATTGCGCATTGCTGCTTATTGGTCAAAATCGGCAATTTGACGATCCTTACCGATCCGGGAAATTATTCCGCGGCGCAAAATTCCCTGACCGGCATCGACGCGATCCTCGTCACCCACGAGCACGCGGACCATCTGCACGCCGATTCCGTAAAAGAAATCCTGAGAAATAATCCGGCGGCGCAAGTGATCACGAACTCCGGCGTCGGAAAGCAGCTTGGCTTGGCTGGCATTCCTTTTTCGCTGTTTGAAGGGCGCGCGACGGGAACCGTCAAAACCGTTTCCCTTGAAGCTTTTGACTGCAGGCACGAAGAAATCTACAAATAGATCGGGCAGGTGCAAAATACCGCTTATCTTGTCGGCGGCAGACTGCTCATCCCCGGCGATTCTTTCTTTGATCCCGGCAAGCCGGTGGAAGTGCTCGCAACGCCGGTTGCCGGACCGTGGTGCAAAATAGGCGACGCAATCCGCTATGCCATCAAATTGAAACCCCGCAAAGCATTTCCCATCCATGACGGCATGCTCAAAAAAGGATCAACAGGGTTCATTGAAAAAATAATCGGAACGGTTTTAAAGGAAAGCAATATCGATTTTATCGCGATGGGAGAAGGGATCACGGCTGAATTTTAATGAGCGAGTGACAAAAAGAAAATCTTCCAGTATCCTGATTCGGTTATGGAAACGGGGTTCTGGAAAAAGCTGCCGCGGCCGATTCTCGCGATGGCGCCGATGGCGAATGTCACGGACGCGGCTTTTCGGCGCCAATTCGCGGAGTGCTCCGGAGCGGCGCTTGGGAAATTTGTCTTTTGGACCGAATTTGTTTCGGTGGAAGGATTGCTATCCAAGGGACGCGGGCAATTGATGGCCGACCTCCGGTTTGGTGGGGACGAGCACCCGATCGTGGCGCAGATTTTCGGCTCAAAACCGGAACAGTTCGAAAAAGTCGCGGCGGAGCTCGCCGGAATGGGTTTTGACGGCATCGATATCAATATGGGCTGCCCGGATGCCGGCGTCGAAAAATCAGGCGCCGGCGCGGCGCTCATCAAAAACCCGAAGCTCGCGAAAGAAATTATCCGCGCGGCGAAAAGCGGAGCCGGCAAATTGCCGGTTTCCGTAAAAACACGGCTCGGCTATGCAAAGCCGGAAATCGAAACCTGGATTCCGGCGCTGCTCGAAGAAAAGCTGGCGGCGCTCATAATCCACCTCCGGACGCGGAAAGAAATGTCCGACGCGCCGGCGCATTGGGAATTAATGCCGCGCATCGTCGAATTGCGCAACCGCATTTCACCGGAAACCTTGATCCTCGGCAATGGCGACGTGAACTCGCCCGAGGAGGCGCGCTCCCGAATCAGCGAAGCCGGCGCGGATGGCATGATGGTCGGCCGCGGGCTCTTTGGCAATCCCTGGTTCTTCAGCGGAACGACGCCGACGGTCCGGGAAAAATTAAAGCGGATGGTCGCACACACGGAACTCTTTGAAAAGATGTTCAAAAGCAATAAAACCAAAACAGAAGGAAAATTGAAGAATTTTGAAGTCATGAAAAAGCATTTCAAGGCATACTGCACGGGATTCGACGGAGCAAAGGAGCTGCGGATAAGGTTAATGGAGACGGAACACGCGGAAGAGGCCAGGAAGATAGCGGAAGAATTTATTGGTACACTTAGATAGTATTTGAATTTTTGACATTTAATTAAAAATTTCCAATTAATAATTAATAACGAATGCTGAAATGTTAAATTTCCAACGGAAACTCGGCATTGTGTGTTTGTTATTAATTCGGCATTATTAACTGGTCATTTCTTGACCTTGGACCTCGAGCTGGGCCCTGGATGATAAAACATTTTATGAAACCAAATCGAGACAAAAAAGAAAAAATCTACATTTACGGCAAACACGCGCTTGCCGAAGCTCTGGAACACGCGGCGCGCGCGGTTCGGAAGGTTTTCCTGGCTCCGGAGGCAAGCCGCGACGAGGAATTGCGCGCACTGCTTTCGAAGCGCCATGTTACCGCTGAATCATTGAAAAACCGCGGCGCGGACCGGATGGTAGGCGTTGAAACAGCGCACCAGGGCGTGATTGCGATCGTTGATCCGGCGGCGATTACCGTTGATTTCCGTGATTTTGCGGAGCAGGCGGCGTCCGACGTCCGGCATCCGACGGAAGGGCACCGGACGCCGATGCTCGTCTTATTGGATGAGCTCACCGATCCGCATAACGTCGGCGCCATCATCCGCTCGGCAGCAGCTTTCGGCGCCGCGGGAGTGCTTATCCCCTCGCACAACCAGGCCCCCATAACGGGTGCCGTCGTCAAATCATCGGCCGGTATGGTTTTCCGCATTCCGATCGTCCAACTCGGCAACGTGAACCAAGCCATAGATCAGCTGAAAGAGATCGGGTTCAAAACCTACGGACTTGCGATGCGCGGCTCCATTCCGCTTGCCGATGAACCGTTTGACACCCCGGCTCTCATCATCGTCGGCAACGAGGGCAAGGGCATCCGGCAGAAAACCATCGAGCGCTGCGATGTTACGCTTCGCATCCCGATGGATCCCCGCGCGGAATCGTTGAATGCGTCCGTTTCGGCAGCGATTGTGTTATATCAGTGGAGTTTGAGGCATTTATAGTTGTTTGAATCTCTAATATCTAATTAATAATTAATAACGAATATCCAAATGTTAATGTCCAAAGCATTCGTTATTAATTAGGCGCTATTAACTAGTCGTTTTCAAAACTCTGGATTCCTGGCTGAACCCGCGACGACAAAAAAATAATGAACCATGAATAATCTCAACCTCATCTCCCAACCCTGGCCCGATTATGAATTGCTTGATTCCGGCGATAACCGGAAGCTTGAACGTTTCGGGAAGTTCACTATCGTGCGGCCGGAAGCGCAGGCGCTTTGGAATCCCTCGCGGCCGGAATTATGGAAGCAAGCGGTGGCGGAATTCAAATGGAGCGAAGGCAAGGGGAAATGGCACAAGAAAAAAGAAATTCCGGACGGGTGGCGGATGAGCTGGGACGATTTGGCCTTTGCCGTCCGGCTGACTTCGTTCAAACATACGGGAATTTTTCCGGAGCAAGCCGAAAACTGGCGGTGGATACAAAAAATGGCCGATGACTCATGGCCGATCGCCAATCCCAAAATCCTCAACCTCTTTGGCTACACCGGAGTTGCGAGCATTGTCGCGGCGAAGACCGGAGCGAATGTCGTCCATGTGGATGCTTCAAGGCAAAGCAACGCATGGGCAAAAGAAAACGCGGAGCTGTCGGGGATCGCTGCCGGCAGCATCAAATTCTTGCTTGAAGATGCTTTGAAATTCGCCGAGCGCGAGGCGCGGCGCGGTTCAAAATACGGCGGCATCATCCTTGATCCGCCGGCATTCGGCCGCGGACCAAAGGGCGAAGTATGGCGCATTGAAGAGCATTTGCCGCAGCTTTTGGCGGCTTTATCAAAATTATTGGACCGAAAATCCGGATCATTTTTCCTTCTGAACGGCTACGCCGCGGGATATTCTCCGCAATCGTACCTGCAAGCCGCCGAAAGCCGCTTCGACCCGAAAAACACCAAGGGCGAATTTGGCGAGCTCGCCATCCGGGAATCCTCCGGCCGCATCCTGCCGCAAGGCATTTACGTCCGATTCTGCTATACTTAAGGCATCTTGCAGTGCCACAGAAGCATTCGCCACCGCACCGCTTCGTGGACGGGCTCCCGGCAAACCGAGGGGCAGGGTGAGGAGGCGGCCCGGGCACACGATTTTTCGTGTACCCGGTTTTTATAAAAATGCATAAAGCGGAACCCGCGACTTCCGCGTCCCTCGCTCAAAAAATTCTCCCAAGAGCTGCCGGCCTATTTTCGAGATGAATTCCAAGATCCAAAACTTCGACCAACTTGCGATAACCCCCGAACGGAAGGCGCTTTTGACCATTGCGGAAGCGGGGCTTCAGGCAATTGATACGAAGGAGGCCATCCGGAAACTCGTGGAAATTCGCGGGAGTGTTTTGAAATTGGGCGACCAACAGGTTGATCTGGACTCAGTCGAAAAATTAATTTTCATCGGCGTCGGCAAATGCGCGGCCGATGCGGGAACCGCGATCGGAAACATCCTGGGCAACCGGATTACCCGCGGCGTCCTGGTGGATGTGAAAAAATGCGAGGAGATCCCCTCTATCCAAACGTTTTGCGGCACTCATCCCCTTCCTTCCGACGAAAATCTCAAGGCGACGGAAGCGATCATCGGCTGCCTCCAGGGACTCACGGAACGCGACCTTGTTATTTTTGCCATTTCGGGCGGCGGTTCCACGCTCCTTTTCCTGCCGGAAGACAAATCCAACCGCGAAGAAATTTCCGTTTTCAACGCGCTCACGAATGCCGGCGCGACCATAGGAGAATTGAATATCGTCCGGAAACATTTATCGCTTGCCCGCGGCGGACATCTCGCAAAAGCCGCCTATCCCGCGCGCCTTATCTCGCTCATCTTTTCCGATGTTCCCGGCAACGATCTGACATCCATTTCCTCGGGACCGACCGTCCGCGACGGGACGACGGTCGAGGACGCGGAAAGGATTCTCGCGAAGTACAACGTGCTCCAAACCTGCAACATTGAACGGTGCGGATTGGTCGAAACGCCCAAAGAAGAAAAATATTTCGCAAACGCGGCGGTTGTTATGGCGGCATCGAACGTTGGCGCGCTCGAAGCGATGAAAAGGTCCGCCGAAACGATGGGGTTCCGGGCCGAAATCAGGGATGCCAAACTCACCGGGGATGCAACGCTCGTTGCCGAGATGGTAGCAGGCGCTATCCATGCCGCGCCGCCGGGATCGGTGCTCCTTTGGGGCGGCGAAACAACGGTGACGGTAAGAATCCCCGGCAGCGGAGGGCGGAACCTGACGGTCAGCGCAACCGCGCTTGATTCCGTGCGCGAGGGCGAAGCGATCCTTTCGCTTGCCTCCGATGGACGCGACCACGGGCCGTACGCCGGGGCAATTTGCGATATGATTACTAAGGACGGGATGGCAAAGGCCGGCATTGATTGGCAAAAATACCTGGATGGAAACAATACCTATCCGCTTTTTGAAAAAGCCGGAAATTATCTCATGACAGGCGACACGGGCTCGAACGTGTCGGATCTCATAATTGCGCTCAAAAAGTAGAATGCAGAAGGCAGAAAGGATATCGCATTCCACCTTCTTCATTCTACTTTCTACTACTAACCATGAAACCAAAATCACAACAATTTACATTGAAATTCGAGGAGGTTGGCATTAAGGATGTGGGGCTCGTCGGCGGGAAGAACGCTTCGCTTGGGGAAATGATACGAACGTTAAAATCAAAAGGCGTGCCGGTGCCTTCCGGGTTTGTTGTCACGGCAGCGGCATACTTCCATTTTTTAAGGGAAACCGGTCTTGATACATTCATTAAAAAAACATTAAAAGACCTGGATACCAAAAATCTGAAAGAGCTCCATCGCTGCGGCTCGGCCATTCGGAACGCGATGATGCGGACGGATTTCCCGAAAGATCTCGAGGCGGAGATCGTACAATCCTACCGGACGCTTGAAAAGCGATACGGCAAAAGCGCCGATGTCGCCGTACGCTCCTCGGCGACCGCAGAAGACCTCCCGGGCGCAAGCTTTGCGGGAGAACAGGAAAGCTATCTCGGCATCCGCGGCCCGGAAGAGGTTCTGAAGGCCGTCCGCGCAACGATGGCCTCGCTCTTCACCGACCGCGCCATCTCCTACCGCGCCGACCGCGGCTTTGACCACTTCAAAATCGCGCTCTCGGCCGGCGTGCAAAAAATGGTCCGCTCGGACCGCGCCTGCTCCGGCGTCATGTTCACCCTCGACACCGAATCCGGCTTCCCGCACGTCGTTTTGATCAACGGTTCGTGGGGCCTGGGCGAGATGATCGTGAAAGGCGAGGTTACTCCGGATGAATTTTTGGTTTGGAAAAAACCGTTTTCTAATTTAACGAAATTAGAAAATGCGCATTTGCCGATTATCGACAAGAAGCTGGGCGTTAAACTGCGCAAGATGGTTTACCATCACGGCTCGGCCATTGAACAGACAAAAATCGTGCCGACAACCGAAGCCGAACGGACTACGTTCGTCCTCACCGACAAAGAAGTGCAACAGCTCGCGCGCTGGGGAACCATCATCGAAAAGCATTACACCGACCATTATAAAAAGTGGACGCCGATGGACATGGAATGGGCAAAGGACGGCGTGAGCGGCGAACTGTTCATCGTACAGGCCCGACCGGAAACGATCCATGCCGGACGCGATTTTTCCAAAATCAAGGAATACCAGCTGCTCGATGCCGGCGGCCGGGAGCCCGCCCTTGCGGGCGCCGCGGTGGGATCCAAGATCGCCAACGGCAAGGCGCATATCATCCTGGACGCGAAGCATATCGGCGATTTCAAGAAGGGCGAAATACTCGTGACCACCATGACCGATCCCGACTGGGAACCGATCATGAAAATCGCTTCGGCCATCGTGACCGATAAAGGCGGCCGCACGAGCCATGCTGCCATCGTAAGCCGCGAGCTCGGCATCCCGGCGGTTGTCGGCACGGAGAAAGCGACGAAAGAGCTGGGGACCGGCGATCCGATTACCGTCGACACAACAGGGAGCGCCGGGAAGGTCTACCGCGGACTGCTGAAATTCAAAATCGTCGAACACGACCTGAAAAAGATCCCGCATCCGAAGACGAAAGTGATGGTGAATGTCGCCATTCCGGACAGTGCATTTGAAACTTCCTTCCTGCCGACGGCGGGCGTGGGCCTTGCGCGCGAGGAATTCATCATTGCCTCGAAAATGGGACTGCATCCGATGGCGCTTTTGGACATGGAGAAAGGAGAAAGGAGAAAGGAGAAAGGGTTCGCCCAGATCAGCGAAGCGATAAAAAAGAAGATGATGGGCTGGCATGACCCGAAACAATATTACATCGACAATCTGGCGTTTGGCATCGCGAAGATCGGCGCGGCTTTTTATCCCAACCGCGTCATCGTCCGCTTCTCCGATTTCAAATCGAACGAATACCGAACCCTGCTCGGCGGCGACCCGCACGAACCGAAGGAAGAGAATCCGATGATCGGCTGGCGCGGCGCTTCGCGGTATTATGACCCGAAGTTCAAGCCAGCGTTCATGCTTGAGGTGGCGGCGATCAAAAAAGTGCGTGAGGAAATCGGGCTTCAAAACGTGATCCCCATGGTGCCGTTCTGCCGGACTACGGAAGAAGGCATGAAGGTGCAGGAGGCAATGGCCGAAGCGGGAGTATATACCAATTTCACGGGGAAAAAAGGAAAGGAAATCACGCCGATTTACGTGATGTGCGAAATCCCTTCTAATGTCTTACTGGCAGACGAATTCCTCGACATTTTTGACGGCATGTCGATCGGCTCAAACGACCTCACGCAGCTTACGCTCGGCCTGGACCGTGACTCAGGCATCGTAAGCCGTGTTGCAAACGAGAATAATGAGGCAGTCAAAAAATTGGTCGGCGACGTTATCGCGAAATGCCGCGCCCGGAAAAAATACATCGGCATCTGCGGCCAGGCGCCGTCGGATTATCCCGATTTCGCCACTTTCCTTGTTGAAAAGGGCATCGAAAGCATCTCGCTGAATCCGGATACCGTCGTCCGGACGACGGTGGCAATTGCAAAAAAGGAACTGGAATTGAAACGGCGGAAAAAGTGACCTATTATGGAGGTTGGCATGCCCACCTCCAACGAAGGACATTCCCCCCGTCGGCAATTCGACATCTTCAGCTCGGCGCGCCTGAAGATCATCCTCCTCTTCCTCATCATGGGCGCCGCGGTCGTCGCCGTTGCGGAATATTTTTTGTACGGACCGATTCTCACGGTTATCGGTGGCGTCTTCCGCGCGGTGCAGGCTCTTTTGGCACAGCAGAAGCCCATTACGACGGGCATCGTCCAGATTCTCGTATTACAAGCCATCGGCGGCGAGATACAAAAGCTGGACTGGAGGATCCTCGTTGCCGCGATTGCCGCCCTTTTCCTTTTGGCATATTTCCTTGCCGGGATCACGCTGGAACCGATCCGCCGCATCCTGAACCGGCAACGGCGGTTTGCATCGCACGTTTCGCATGAGTTGCGGACGCCGCTATCGGTCATGAAAACCAATTCGGAAGCGGCGTTCCTCGGCGATGCGCCGCCAAACCGGCCCGAGCTTATCGATATTCTCCAAAGCACGCTCGAAGAAACTGACCGCATGACGGAAGTAATCGAATTCTTCTTCGCTTCTTCCGCCTGGAATGACCGCCGGCAATTCGAACTTTCACCGATTGACCTTGGAGCCATCGTACGCAAAACCGCAAAATTTATGAAAGTGAAAGCCATCGAACGCGGATTAAACCTCATCGGCCCGGCGGAGGAAGTTTTTGTTTCCATATCCGGCAACAACGTCCTCCTCGAAGGCATGCTCATCAACCTTTTGAAAAATGCGATTGCCTATACTCCGTCCGGCGGCTCGATCCAAATGATCATCACGGTCGGTCGGCAGCACGCCACAGTTTCCGTATCGGATACCGGCATTGGCATCCCTGAAAAAGACCTGCCGAACATCTTTAAGGCCTTTTACCGCGGAGAAAATGCCTTCAGCCAACAGACGAAACGCAAAGGCAGCGGCATCGGACTCACTATCGTAAAGGAAATAGCCGACCTGCACCATGCAAAAATAGAGGTCACAAGCGAACTCGGCAAAGGAACCGCCATTTCCATCATTTTCCCCCGGATTTCATGAAATTTGCAATTTGAAAGGTTTTTTGCTCCAATGAACTTAGAAATTTAAAAATTCGGTTACCGCACCACGCCGAATTTGGCCCGCCACAATAAACCGAAAGCAAAGAAGGAGCGTTTATGCCGTTTATTGTCGAAGTCGTAGCGGGACCGTCCGCCGGGAAGACGACATTGATCAGACGACTTGCACCACGGCTGCGACGCAGAGGCCTTCATGTGCTCTGTCTCGGCAACCGAAACCGATCGGTGCGCGCCATCCGCGAAGAGATCCGCACCAGAGTAAAGCGTCTCCAGCTCCACAAGGAGTTTGCCGAAAGCGACGCAACCGCAATCCGGGAGCAATCAATTGGCTTCCGATGGATCCTCCTTGAATTGAACGCCCGAGCCCAGTCGGCGCACCAAGATATCATCCTCTTGGAACATGGAAAAAATTATACCTACGTGATAGAGGTATGGGGATCCGAGATCGAGGACTATGTCGTGGAAAGCGAGCTGGCCTGCGTTGCCGAGCCGGATTTGGTCATCTATATCGAAGCTTCCCCTGAGGAACTGCGCCAGAGGCAATCCACGAAGCTGCTCTGGGACGAGGAAAAGGTGAAACGGATCTGCAGGGGCCTCGAAGAACAGAGAAGGAGTCTTGGCAAGCACTGGCTCCTTCTGAAGGGCGGCTCGCCCCGGTCGATGGCTGACTTCTGTATCCCGAAAATCCTGGAGCGGTATTGCGAAAAATGCGCAGGACGGGTCAGAAAGGCAGCAAACTGACTCTTTTTATCTCCCGAACCATTCGGGGGATTTTTTTATAAATCCTTATGCGAAGCGGATATTAATTTTTGCCCTTTTTATTTTCTAAGCGTTCACTCTCGACAAATTTGAAAAATGGCTCGCGCCGCTGTTCGCGTTTTTTCCCAACAAAGAAAAGCTGGGCTATCTTAACGGATTCCTTCCTTGGATAATGCGGATTAAAAACAGGATGATGGCCAAAATAAGCAGGATGTAAATAAACCACCCAATGGTGTAAACGCCGATGACGCCAAGGAACCAGAGTATTAAGAGGATGATGGCGATGGTTACCAACATGTTTTTCATCATGCCCGAAAACAGATGAAATTAAAGTGAACGGAAACCGAGCTTCCGAAACGATTCAATTTAATGCTTTTTCTCATGGCCGCGATTTCTGGTTTGCCCATCATTTCCCCAATATTTTCTTCCGATAGGTTCCCACGCCGAAAAAAGTAGCCAAGAGGAAAATCAGTGCCAAGAGCTGGAAAATCCAAAAAAGCAGGCTGAGTTGACTCGCGTGATATTCAAAGATCGCGGAATATTCGAAAAAGAGCATGCCGCCCGTCGCAATGATCATCGTGAAAGCCGCGCCATATTTTTCCTTTGACGGCGCGAGCCCCGCAACAAACGAAACCGCCACGGCAAAAAGCGTCAAAAAAACGCCGAGGAAATAATGCAAAAACGGTAAAATGATGATCATTATAGCTGCAGCGAGCATAAGGAGAGATTGCTCCGTCAAAGCTCGCACGTTGCTTTCGTCCGCTTCCGCAAGCTCCTCTTTGGCTTTCTCCTCTATTTGCCTCGATTCATCCACTTTTTGTTCGATTTTCCGGATAACGTCCTCTTCCAGCTGCTCGAGCTCTTTCGGCAGCCGGTCTTCGGCGTTATTGGTTGGCTCGGCCATGCGGACATCATCGCGCAAAGGAGTGAAGGCAAAATGAAAGCCCACCCAAAATGTTTTTTTTAGTTCGGATGAAAATATTGAAAAAAACCGTTTGAATGCCTATAATAAGGAATCGAAGATGGCGTCTCTAGCTTAATGGTAAAGCTCCGCTCTGTGGCAGCGGCAATACGGGTCCGATTCCCGTGAGACGCCCTATTTTATCGTTTTATCCTTCGCGGCGGCGGATTGATTCCGAAACGAACACTTCCTCTTCATCGAACATTTAACGGGTGGTTTGCTACAATTTATGAGTGGACAATCTGACGGCAAACGTGGCACTCCTCGCCGGCCAAAATCCGTTTTTGGCTTATTTTATTATCTATCTTGCGACTATTTTTCTTGGCAATATTTCGGCTTTTGTGAGCTTTTGGATTATCGCCCAGACGGGCCTTGGTATTCTCGGCTTTCCGGTTCTCGTGGGCGTCATTTTCCTGGCGGACTTCAGCGGCGACATGCTTTGGTATACGCTCGGCCTCAAATTGAGGAATACAAAATTCGGCGATTGGGCGAAACGGCATCTGCCCGGGCATCGGAAAGCAGAGCAGGTTCTAAAATATCATGGCAAATACTGGATCTATTTTTCCAAGTTCGTCTTCGGCTCCGCGCCGCCGGTTATTTTTTCGATCGGCTGGACCGGCATGCGGCTCCGCAACTTCATCAAAAATTCGATTTACTCCATTTTAATATGGTTGCCGATCCTGATCGGCTTGGCTTACGGCCTGGTCTCCGGACTTTCGCCGCTCCGCGCCGTTGATGATTTCAAAAAATTCGAGGGCAATTTCCTGATTGGCATCGTGCTGTTTCTTTTCCTTAATTATGTCGTCGCGCGCGGGATCGCAAAGCTGCTCCGGAAATTGGCGAGAGACGGGGAACAAGAGGTGAATTTGACAAAAATAAAATAAGGAGTATACTTGGAATTTAACTGATGGAGTCCGCGCCCGACGCGGATTTTTTCAGCTTTAAGGTCAAAAAAATAAATAAACTCTGAATTCCGGATTAAATCCGGGGCGCATAAAAATGTTGAATATAAAAGAATTAACCAAGGCCGTAAAGCAGGTTGCGGAGGAAAAAGGGCTCGAGCCGGAGAAAATAATGGAGGTCATTGAGTCGTCTATCGCGGCTGCCTACAAACGCGAATACGGCGAACGCGGCGAGGTGGTAAAATGCAAACTCGATGAAAAGACGGGCTCTTTGCAGTTTTGGCAAGTGAAAACGGTGGTGGATGAGACGACCGTTCGATTCGTAGAAGAAGGGGAGGAAGAAGCCGAAGCGGCAAAGAAGCCGGAAGCTGGAAGCTGGAAGCTGGAAGCTGCCGAAGAGGCCGACAAACTGCCGCGCTATAACGAGGAGCGACACATCCTGCTTGAAGATGCCGAGAAAATAAAATCCGATGCCAAGGTTGGTGACGAATTGGCCTTTCCGCTTGAAACCCATGAGGATTTCGGCCGCATTGCCGCACAGACGGCAAAGCAGGTCATCTTACAGAAGCTGCGCGAATCGGAGCGCGATTCCATCTTGAGGGAATGGCACGGCAAGGAGGGCCAGATCGTGAGCGGGGCAGTGCAGCGGTTCGAACGCGGCAATATTTATGTTGACCTCGGCCGCACGATCGGCGTGATGTTCGCAAATGAATCCATTCCGAGCGAACACTACCGCGCCGGCGAACGGTTGCGCTTTTTGGTGTATGCCGTGCAGGAGGATACGCGCATGCCCGGCATCATACTCTCGCGCGCAAATCCCAGATTCGTAACCGAGCTTTTCAACACGGAGGTGCCGGAGCTTGCGGAAGGCGCCGTTGAGATCAAATCGATCGCGCGCGAACCGGGCAACCGCACGAAGGTTGCCGTGGCTTCGACCGTGGACGGCGTCGATCCGGTGGGCGCGCTCGTCGGCCAGCGCGGCACGCGCGTCAATGCGGTCACGAACGAACTCGGCAACGAAAAGATCGACATCGCCGAATGGTCCGAAGACCCCGAAATGTTTATCGCGAATTCGCTCTCGCCGGCAAAAGTGGAACGCGTGGAAATTTTACCGCGCCGCGAAGCCCGGGCATTCGTGCCCGAGAGTCAATTGAGCTTAGCCATCGGCAAGGGCGGCCAGAACGTGCGCCTCGCGGCCAAGCTCACCGGCTGGAAAATAGACGTCCGCTCGCAATCAAACCCCGATGAAGCCGTCGAAGGCGCCTCCGCCGGGGAAGACGCGGAATCCGGCCAAATCCCACCACAGGATGATGAACGGGAAGATATCATCGCATAACACAGCAAAATCCCTCCTCTGAGGGATTTTGCTTTATTTTCCTTGCTTTTTCATGAATTCAGCAGTATTCTTTGAACATCATAAGGTCATATAAAATTAAAAAACACCATGTCTCCCATATCCTTTGCAATCGCGAGCGGCATCATCTCGGTCCTCTTTGCTCTTTACTTCATTTATAAAATTTCGCGGTATCCGGCGGGCGACGAGAAAATGAACGAGATCGCGCACGCCATCCAGATCGGCGCGAAGGCGTTCCTCAACCGGCAATATAAGACCGTAGCGGCAGTCGCGGTCGTGGTTGCCATCATCATCGGGATTTTCCTGAATATCGCCACGATGATCGGCTTCCTGGTCGGCGCATTCGCTTCGGCTCTCGCCGGCTACATCGGCATGAATATGTCGGTGCGCGCGAACGTGAAAACGGCGGAGGCGGCGAAATCCGGATTGAAAAAAGCGCTCGCGGTGGCGTTTGAAGGCGGTTCGGTTACCGGATTGCTCGTCGTCGGTTTGGCGCTTTTGTCGGTTTCGATTTTTTACGCAATCACGAATGACGTGACCGCGCTCATCGGCCTCGGTTTCGGCGGCAGCTTGATCTCGATCTTCGCCCGGCTCGGCGGCGGCATTTTCACGAAAGGCGCGGATGTCGGCGCGGATCTCGTCGGCAAGGTGGAAGCGGGCATTCCGGAGGATGATCCGCGGAATCCGGCGGTTATCGCGGACAACGTTGGCGACAATGTGGGCGACTGCGCCGGCATGGCGGCGGACCTTTTTGAAACCTATGCCGTAACCGCAGTCGCGGCCATGCTGCTCGGCTCATTAAGCTCGTCCAATCCCGCCATCATTGCTTTGCCGCTCATGATCGGCGGCGTGGCGGCCATCGCCTCCGCCATCGGCGTTTTCTTCGTACGGCTCGGCAAGAGCCAATCCATCATGGGTGCGCTTTATAAAGGATTGGTTGCCGCAAGCGTCTTGGCGCTGCTCGGTTTTGCCTGGCTTGCAAATGGCGCAGCCGCGGCAGGCCTCTTCGCTTTCGGCTCGCTCTTTTTCCCGATGCTCGTCGGCATTCTCGTTACCGCTTTCATTGTTTTGATCACCGAATATTACACCTCGAAAAAATTCCGCCCGGTGCGTTCCATAGCGCAATCCTCTGAAACCGGCCACGGCACGAACATCATCACCGGCCTCTCGGTCGGCATGGAATCCACCGCGCTGCCGATCATAGCCATCGTCGCCGGCATCCTGGTTGCCTACTGGCTCTCCGGCCTCTACGGCATCGCGCTCGCCGTCATGAGCATGCTTGGCATGACGGGCATCATCGTTGCCATCGACGCTTTCGGCCCGATTACCGATAATGCGGGTGGCATTGCCGAAATGGCCGGACTGCCGGATCACGTCCGCGAAGTGACCGATGCCCTTGATGCGGTCGGCAACACGACAAAAGCGGTGACAAAGGGCTATGCCATCGGCTCGGCCGGCCTGGCGGCAGTCGTACTTTTCTCTTCTTATGTCCAGGCGCTTTCGGCAAAAGCCGGCGGCTTGGCAATGGTATTCGATTTGAGCGATCCCCGCATCATCACCGGCCTTCTGCTCGGCGGCATGATCCCCTATCTTTTCGCTTCAATCTCAATGAAGGCGGTTGGCAAGGCCGCAGGGAGCGTGGTTATCGAAGTGCGGCGGCAATTCAAGGAAATGCCGGGCATCATGCAGGGAACCCAAAAACCGGATTACGCGCGTAGTATTGATATCGTGACTCGGGCAGCGATCAAAGAGATGGTCGTCCCGGCACTTCTGCCGGTCGTCCTGCCGATCGCGGTTGCCCTCCTGCTCGGCCCCTTGGCGCTCGGCGGCCTGCTCGTCGGTTCCATCGTCACCGGTATTTTCGTGGCAGTTTCAATGACTTCCGGCGGCGCGGCCTGGGATAATGCGAAGAAATACATCGAGGAAGGCAATCTTGGCGGCAAAGGCTCGGAAGCCCACAAAGCAGCTGTTACCGGGGATACGGTGGGCGATCCCTACAAAGATACTGCCGGCCCTGCGATCAACCCGGTCATCAAGATCATCAACATCATTGCGTTATTGCTGATACCTTTCTTATAATTTAATTCAGGAGTATGGAGAAAGAAGAATGGAGAATGGGTTGCCCTTTCTCCATTCTCCCTACTCCATTCTCCATCTCTATGGACGAACACAACCAATATCTCATCCCGACCGTCATTGAAAAATCGACTTATGGCGAGCGGGCTTACGACATTTATTCGCGCCTGCTTAAAGAGCACATCATCTTCCTTGGCGGCCCGGTGACCGACACGCTGGCGAATATCGTTATCGCGCAATTGCTGTTCCTCGACGCCGAAGACAAAAAAAAGGACATTACGCTCTATATCAACAGTCCCGGCGGTTCAGTGACGGCCGGCATGGCAATCTATGACACGATGCAGTTCGTAAAAGCGGATGTTGCGACGATTTGCGTCGGCATGGCTGCTTCGATGGGCGCTTTCCTGCTTTCGGCGGGAGCGAAGGGGAAACGGTTCGCGTTGCCGAACTCGGAAATTTTGCTCCACCAGGTGGCGATCGAAGGTTTGGGCGGCCAGGCAACGGACATCGAAATTTCCGCGAAACATATCCTTGACATGAAGCAGCACCTGAACCAAATCCTCGCGAAACACACGAACCAGCCGCTCGCGAAGATCGAAAAAGATACGGACCGCGATTTTTGGCTCTCGGCAGAAGAAGCGAAAACGTACGGCGTGATCGACGAGATCATCAAAAAATAGCAGGCAGCCAGCAATTATCGGTCGGCAGTTCAAAAGGGCGCCGAAAAAACGACGCTTTTTTGCTGGCTTTTTTCATGCTAGGATATCGGTAATGGAATCAAAACAGGAGCAAATCGATCGGCTGCTTTCGCGGAATGTTGAAAGTGTCATCGAAAAAGAACACCTGCGGAAAGCGCTTGAAAGCGGCAAAAAGCTGCGCGTGAAACTTGGCATCGACCCGACCTCGCCGGATCTGCATTTGGGCCACGCTGTTGTGCTGCAGAAATTGAAGGAGTTTCAGGATCTCGGCCATCAGATTGTTTTGATCATCGGTGATTTTACTGCGCGCATCGGTGATCCGACCGGCCGCTCGCAGGCCAGGAAACCGCTCTCGGAACGGGAAATCAAGGCCAACGAAAAAGAATATCTTAAACAAGCGGGCCTCATAATCAACATCAAGAAAGCTGAAATTTATCACAACAGCGGTTGGTTTTTGAAAGAAGGCGTAAACGGGCTTTTTGCCCTGACGGCCGCAGGCACCATGCAGCAGATGCTCCATCGCGGCGATTTCAAGGAACGGCTGGCCGCGGGCGGCGACGTGACCGTCACCGAGCTCCTGTATCCGCTTCTGCAGGGATATGATTCGGTAAAAGTCAGGGCGGATGCAGAGCTGGGAGGCAACGACCAGCTTTTGAACCTGCTTGCGGGACGGAGGGTCCAGCGGCATTTTGGCATGGAGGAGCAAGATGTGCTCACGACGCCCTTGCTCGAAGGACTGGACGGCAAGAAGAAAATGAGCAAAAGCTATGGCAATTATATAGGGCTTACGGATGCGCCGGAGGATATGTTCGGCAAGACCATGTCCATTCCGGATCAGCTCGTTGAAAAATATTTCCTGTTCTGCACCGAACTGCCGGATGCCGAAATCAAATTGTCCCAAAAAGAAATGGGGCCGAAAGAATTTAAAGAACAGCTCGGTTTTGAACTGGTCAAGCTGTACCACGGTGAAAAAGCGGCGCACGCGGCCCGGGAACGTTTTGAAATGCTTTTTTCAAAAAAGGAGATTCCGGATGATATTCCGGAACTCAGGATTCCAGGGGGGAAACTCTCCGCCCTTGATCTCGTGGCGGCCTCCGGAGCGGCCAAAAGCAAAAGCGATGCCCGGCGCCTCATCGAACAAGGCGGCGTAGAATTAGCGGGAAAAACATTGAAAAATCCATTAGAGGTGCTTTCAATCAAGGGCGGCGAAGTTGTTAAAGTAGGGAAAAAGCGTTTTTTTAAAATGGCGATAAGTAAAAAGTAACGGGAAAAAAGACAAGGAACAGGAAGTAAGAGACAAAGAACAAGAGATATTTGCCTGTGGATAACTTGAGTTGACGGGTTTTGTTGTCTTGATAAACTGAATTCAGAAGCAATTATTTGCCCCTTTCCCAATTTCATAAGTAGGATTACGGTCAGTCCACTGACCGAACAATTCACTCGCCGGGTTTATCCCGGCACATCAACGGCCCCTAGCACTACGCGGAGGCCGTTTCATTTTTTCTTCATGATCTTTTTCTGATGATTCTGTTATACTTTAAAAAGATTTCCGTATTATCACTGGCATCCCAAAGGTCCAACTTAAATTAATAAAAATCATGCATAAAACAATTTCTTGGGTTTCCGGCCTTGCTCTGGTGGCGTCGATTGCGATCGCGCCGTCGCTTTCCTTTGCCCAAACCGTGAACTCGAGCAGTAGTTCAAACCTCCAGGCAGAGCTTCAGCTCATTGCTACTCTGACCGCCCAGGTGCAGCAGTTGCAACAGCAGTTGCAACAGATCCAGCAGCAGCGGCAGTCGGCGATCATGCAGCTCATAAGCACGTTACGCCAAGGTTCGACGGGCAGCCAAGTTACGCTTTTGCAGACCCTGCTTTCGGCCAGCTCCACGATCTATCCTGAAGGGCTTGTTACCGGCTTTTTCGGCCCGGCTACCGAAAGGGCGGTACAAAGGTTCCAAAGAGAGAATGGCTTGCCGCAGGTCGGCATCGTCGGTCCGCAAACACTCGCGAAACTGAACGAGTGGCTTAACGAAAATCCGATTGGCCTCGAAAATACGACTTCGACCGCGAATGTCTCGACCACTTTCATGGGCTTTGGCCACGGCGAAGGCAATGGGAATGGTTCGGGTGATGATAACCAAGGCGGGAACCAGAATGGCGGCGAAGGCAACCGCCTCTGCGCAATAGTTCCGCCGGGGCACTTCATTGCTCCGGGATGGTTGCGACACCACGATAACGAAATGCCGATCCTGCCTCCCTGCCAGATCCTGCCTCCGGGCATAACGGGGCAATTCCCAAGTTCTACGCCAAGCTCAACGCCGAGTTCTACGCCATTTACCCTTTCCGGCGTTTCGGCAGCCGCGGCAACGAGTACGGCTTCGGTCACGTGGAACACGAACATGCCCGCCAATTCGCAAGTGATGTATGGATTGACATCGGCATACGGTTCAAGCACGGCGCTTGATTCGAACATGGTTACGACCCATACGGAAGCCGTTACAGGCCTCCTGCCGGGGACGATATACCATTTTGAGGTTGCGTCCGCAAATGCGTCTGGCACCATGGCGACGTCCTCCGACATGACATTTACGACCGGCGCGGTGGCTATATTGCCCGTAATCTCCGGCGTCAATTTCTCGGCGGCCAGCACGACGGCGCAGATCTCATGGAATACCAATACGTCAACTGACGGAAAAGTATTCTATGCCACGAGCTCGCCGGTTTCACTCACGTCCACGAGTACGCTTTCCGTGAGTACGACGACCATGGCTACGAGCCATATGCTCGGCTTAACCAATCTGGCGACCGGCACGACCTACTATTTCGTCGTCCAATCGACTGACGGTTCGAGCAATACGACGACATCAACTCAACAGTCGTTCAGCACGACAGCGCAATAAACAGAATACAAAAACCGGCTTGTTTTTGGATGGAATGGGGCTTATAAGTTGGCCTTATCCTCTCTAAAAACAAGCCGGTTTTTGTCTTCCTTCGTTTACGCCCTTAATATCCGGCAAATTCCTCGCTTTTTATATAGTCATCGTCCACGCCGATGCCGTTCAGTGCGACCCTCATCGCCATCGTCATCGTTGGCGGCCCGGCAACGTAGTAAATGGGCTTTGCGATATCATCGAGATGCCGCTTCAGCATTTCTCCGTCGATATAGCCGGTTTCCCCGTTCCATTTTTGCTTTGAATTTTCCATGCCGGTCATGGTTCCGACGAGGCGGAAGTGCGGATTCTGTTTTTCGAGATCGCCGAGTTCCCCTAAAAAAGCGGCGTCTTCGGGACGGCGATTCGAGTAAAAAAGCCAAATCTCATGCGGCAGCTTTTCGTGCGCGGCATTCGCAATAATGCTCCGGAACGGCGTGATGCCGATCCCTCCGGCAAGGAATACCGCTGGCCGCGAAGCATCGTTTTGGAGCGTCATGGAACCCATCGGCCCCTCCATCTGTATTTCGCCGCCAATCGGCATCGCAGCCAAAACGCGCTTAAACGCAGAATCCCGCATCCGCGTCGCGATCATAATGCGGTCTTCAAAAGGCGCTCCGGCCAAAGAAAACGTCCGCACATTTCCCTCCGCGTCCGTTTCCGGCGGATCAACCAGGGTGAAATCGCAATACTGGCCAGCCTTAAAACTGAACGCCGGCGGTTTTTCGAAAAAAATCGCCTTGGTCCCCTCAGCAACGTCCCTGCGATCGAGTAATTTCACCTTAAATTTCATATTCCTTGTTTATATTATAATAAATGAAGGATTATTCGCTATGCCTGGCAAATTCAAATATCAAGCAAGTGCCAATATTATTGTTTTGATTCATGTTTTTTGGACTCTGCTCCTGTTTGGCGGTGCTGTTTTTATGTTTTTCGCCCGCTGGTATGCGCCCTTCCAAATCGGCCTGATGTCCTTCACTTTGCTTATCGCAATTCCCTTCGGCCGCACCTGCCCGCTTACTCTTTTTGAGGAATGGTTGAGAAAAAAGATCAATCCCGACTACACCAATAATCGATCTTATATGGTCACTTATATTAATAAAATATTCGGGACTAAGTTCAGTAGAAAACAAATCATTATATATAACGGCTGTTTTTATGTGGCTGCCTATATCGCCGCAGCCCTTATTTGGACCCATTAATGGTGCATTGTCGGTGCAAAAGCTGTTGATAAAAATAGGATTAGGGGGTTGCGCGGCTTATCCTATAATGAAACCATGAAGGTCCGCGATGTCATGATCTCTCCGGTGATTACCATAACGCCGGATACAACCTACGAGGAAGCTGCCCGGCTTCTCCACGCGAACCGGATCAGCGGCGTGCCGGTCGTGGATGCCGCTGGCAAGTTGGCCGGCATCGTTTCCGAGAAGGATCTTTTCCGCGCGATGTATCCCCTCTATGAAGAATATATCCTGGAACCGCACGCATACTATAACCAAGAACGGCAAGAAGAAGAGATTGAGGCCATCCGCAAGCAGCCGGTTGAAAAATTCATGAGCAAAGGCGTTGTCGTCATTTCTCCACATGAATCCATCCTCCACGCCGGGGGTTTGATGCTCGCCCGCGGGCTCCATCGCCTGCCCGTTGTCGACGGCGGCCGACTCATCGGCATAGTCACGCGAGAGGATATTTATGGCACCATATTAAAGAAACATTTTGAATAAAACCATGCCCGAACATTTTCAAGAAATACCCGGCGTCCGCGGGCGCGAAGAATATGACGAGGCGGCCGAATTGCGCTTGGCCGCGGAAAAAGTGAAGCAGCTTGCCGTCCAGCACGAGTCCGATTGGGCTCATGCGAAAAATACCGCGGAATTCCTCGCGACAATTGCCGAATACCTATCCCGAATTGAGGAAATCGGCTATTTCGTCGATGTCGAATTCGACGGGCGGCCGTTTGAGGGTGCGGCCAAAATGGTTGAAATCCCCGGGAACATGAAGGTATTTTTTGAAAAAGAAGGGCAAAGAACCGACGTTTCGGATCATTTCCGCGATCGTGCCGAGGGGTTATTGGAAGCCGAAAGGGAAAAGCTCCCCAAAGCTGCTTGATTTTTCTAGAATTTTATGTTATATTAACGACGGATCGAGCCGGCGGAAAAACTTTTTGTTTCCCACCTCTCGCCTCCCGATGCGGGGACGCATTGGCTTTGATAACGATGGGCTGCGGGTTTGCGGGCCGAAGGCGCGGGCGTTACAGCGCATCCATTATAACTGGCAACTCTCGAGTTCCAGCTCCGAGCTTCGCTTTCGCCTAGCTTGGGATCGGCCAATCCGGGCTTCTTGGGTTGACGCCGGTCTTATACAAGGAAGCTAAGCTCTCCGCGACGATTCTGACGGAGAGACGAAAACTAAGAATCATTTTGCCTAACTCGTTTAGACTACGCCCGTAGAAGATCCGCGAGTCCCATCGTTACACGAGGTTTCGATACCTCCGTCTCCACTCGACGCGCCCTCCTTATGGAGGGCTTGCTCGTGGTAAACCACCTACCCGCTCGCAGAACAATCAATGAAATAACTCGCGCGTCGAGTGCCCTGAGCGAGTCTTCGAGTCGAAGGGCATATTTTTTAACGTTTATTTAATCTTTGTTTTATATAATCCCAATCATGTACTTCGTTTACATGATCAAAAATGATTTCGACAAGCTTTACGTCGGCATTTCCGGCAACGCTAATAAGCGAGTTCACACCCACAGTTCGAATCGTGGTGCAAGATTTACAAAGGGCAAAGCAAAATTTCGATTAGTTTTTAAGGAAGAATACGAAACATTGGCGGAAGCCAGAAAACGTGAAATCCAAATCAAAAAGTGGCGGCGAGAGAAGAAAGAAATGCTAGTCGAGAAATATAGAAAAGGATTGCCGACGAAAATGGAATAAGCGACTATTTAGCAGTTGCGGTTTCGAATTCTCCTAAACGAGAGTCTATTCTGTATTTATCTGAACAATTTTGAGTTTTCCAAAATTCACCAAAATGGCAGAAATTGAGGTAGAGACGGACGGTTGGCAAACTTTTATTTGATATAGTTAAGGTATGAACCGGAAAGGATTTGCACCGATTGTTGTTCTGCTAATCATGGTGGGAATTTTAGTTGTCGGCGGTGTCGGCTACTATGCTTTTCGTAATAATGCGATTAAATCCGAAACATCTCAAGCAACCATCAATTGGACCCAACAACCCTATGAGATTAAGCTGTTTCCGGGCACGGTGAAAGTGGTTGATCTGCATTTCATTACAAGCCACAACCTCTCGGCACCATCGCTTTACATATCACCTTCCTTGTCTCGATATTTAACCTTCGCCAATATCGGTTCTGGTACGCTTTTCGGAAATGAGCAGGCGACGCTACGCGCGCGATTTACAATTCCGGATTCGATACCGCCTGGTACTTATAGCGGGGCCGTTCAAATAAAAAATGGAGGTAGCGATATTGAACAACCATTGACAGTAACCATCCACGTCGAAATCCCATCAAATAAAATTATCCCACAAGAAACTGCTTTTCCCTCTCCAGACCGCATCATGACTACGGCCGGAGGGGCAACTATGGTGAAAGATGAAATTGATGTAATGCTTGCAGATAATACATCGAATCCCGACGAAACGATAAGAGCAATAGCAACTGCCACAAATGGTCTTATTATCGGCTCTGTCCCCAACGGGCTTACTTATCAGCTAAAATACAACGTTTCAAATATTAACGACCTTCAACAAATTCAAGCTAAAATAAAAAGGATGTCACACGTAGAGGACGCTATATTTTCTGTGTTTGGCGGACTAAACTGAACTCATAGTGAAACTGTTTAATATAAAATATTCGTAAATTCATCGTACCAGAGTTTGCCAGTTGTCCGGAACAACTCCGCTGTGTTTTTTGTATTAGTACAATCCTGGATTGTTTTGCAATAAATCATTCCACCTCTCTCACGCGCTGCACGTCGGTTTTCCTTAAAAGTTCCGCCTGAAGCTCCTCCGCTAACTCTCGGTCGATCACCGGCAAAGTACCCTCAGATTCACCTTCCGGCTTCTGCTCGTCCTCGTGTCCCGCAGTGAGGATGACCAAACGGCATACGCCGAGCATGCGGTCAGTAATATCCTGTTCAATGTCAACGTCTTGAATCTGGCGATAGGGAATGGCAATTTCTTCGCGGTTAAACACGCCGCGGCGGATCTTCAGGGCGTCATCTTGAAGCGCATATTGATAATTGATATAGATCAACCAGGAAACGAAGATTGCGATAAGGAAGGTGATGAGGAATATTCCGGAAGCGATCATCGCCGCCCACAGGCCATAGATTGCGAGATCGCCAAGGGGAGTTTTTGCCAAGAGATTCGCCTGATTTAAGCCGAACAATCCGGCGGCAACGACCAAAAAAACCATGGATGGCGCGATCCGGTCCAAAATAAACACCCAGAGCGTTTTCCGGCTAAGGCGGCGATAGGGAATATCAACCACTGCGCTTGCTTCGTCGATTGCCATGTTTATATTCTATCATGAGCCCGACACGCCGGAGAGAATGCCCTGGTGGGAAAATAACCCCATGAAACACATACCGGCTTTCCGGCTGTTTTTGACGAAACTGGGTATTTTAACCTACAATACAATCAATAAAAGTGCCTAAACCACGACTCAACCACCAAATAACCGCCCCCGAACTCCGCATCATTGGCGCCGACGGAGAAAACCTGGGCGTCATGAAGCGCACTGAGGCGCTCGCCTTAGCCACTCCGGAATCCGGCTTGGATTTAATCGAGGTTTCTCCGAACGCGAAGCCGCCCGTTGCACGGCTTATGAGTTACGATAAATTCCGCTACGAAGAAGCGAAGCGGGAAAAGACCGAGCGGAAGGCGCAAAAGAGCGCAGAGTTGAAGCACGTGCAGATTACGGTTCGGGCGGCGCAGAATGATTTATTGATCAAGGTGAAGCAGGTGGAAAAATTTTTCAAAGATGGCCATCCGATCGAAGTGAATCTTCGGCTGCGGGGGCGCGAGAAAAGAAATAAGGATTGGGCGATGCAGAAGTTGAATGAGTTCCTGCAAATGCTGCCGATGGAGTATAAGAGGGTGAACGAACCGAGATTCGGCATGAACGGCCCGAGCGTGCAGATCGTCAAGAAATGACCTGCGGCTCGGCGCGTTTTTATTGAATTAGAAAAAATAAGGCGCATGCTTTGTCGGGCACGGCGTCGCATTGCTCCAGCGGCAACGCGCGCCTCCCTCTCGCCCCGCGCGCCGCCATCAGAATGGCGGACCGAGCCGCGCGGGGTTCCGAGAGTCCCCACAAAGCATGTGCCTTATTTTTTCTAATGTTCTTTTTGCGCCGAGCCGCAGGTCATTTCGAGACGATACTTGCCTTAAATTAAATTTAATTTACGAGGCTCTTACAGCCGACGGATATAACCACCCCTTATCACTTCCGCGTAGAACGTCTTTGAGTCATGTGCGTTCCGGAAAAATTAGGGGGAACGTATTCGAGCCGGCCTTTGGGAACTGGCTTTAAATTTGCATAAAATTCGCCTTTATAGTACACTTACTCTGTTCAAAAACGGCTTGAATTAATTCTATGCCAACCTACATGTCTTCAAAAAGCTTACTGAAACGGATCCGCATCACGAAAAACGGCAAAATTGTCCGGCGCCCGATGGCGGTGGACCATTTCCGTACGCGCTCGACCGCGAAAAATATCCGCGGAAAGCGCAAAGGGCGGGGCTTGGAGTATCCGATGAAGAAGATATTGAATTATTGATTATTCGGAGCATAGAGAATGGAAGTTGGAGAATTGAGTAATTCCCGCTTCCAGCTTCAACTCTCCAATTTTTAACAAAATGCCACGAGTCAAACGGGGAATCATCGCCCATAAGCGGCGCGAAAAAGTTCTGAAATACACCAAGGGCTATTCTTGGGGGCGCAAATCGAAAGAGCGCGCCGCAAAAGAAGCCCTGCTCCATGCGTGGACGCATGCTTTCCGCGGCCGCAAAGAAAAGAAGCGTGATTTTAGGGCGTTGTGGAATGTGAAAATCAATGCTGCGGTGCGCACCGAAGGCATGCCATATAACAAACTGATTGCGGCGCTCAAGAAAAAAAATGTGGCACTGGACCGGAAAATATTAGCTGATCTCGCCGAACACGAGCCGGCAGTGTTCAAGAAAGTGGTTGAATTCGTAAAGTAAAACAAATAAAACAAGGCATTTGAGCAGTAGTTGATCAAACTGCTTTCAAACGCCTTGTTTTATTTTATTTTCGTTCGGGGCGCCGATGCGGTTGGTGCCGCTTGCGGCGCTCCAGCAGGAAATCGCTTGCTTGTTTTAAAACTTTCCGCGTGTCGCCGTATTTCTTGCCGATGATGTTTACCGCATCGCGGTGCAGGAACCAGCCAAAACCGCTGTGTTCGCGCGGATCGATGCGGATATCGGCCTTATGGGTTTCAGCAAGGAAGAGGATCACGGTGTCATAGATGCCCTCGTTGCCGATGCGAAAATAATAACGTTCGTAGGCGCGGAAGTTAGGGACAATCCGCAGCTCCGTTTTCTTAATTCCCGTTTCCTCCTCCAGCTCGCGCAGAGCCGTATCAATGCTCCGCTCGCCAGGTTCAAAGTGCCCCTTGGGGAAATTCCAATAATTTCCGCGCCGGTAGAGTAGGAGAAATTTGATCCCATCCGTCGTTTTCCGATAGACCACAAAACCGGCCACGACCTGTTTCTTGGTCGGCGGTTTTTCGTGGGTATGATTTTCACCTGGAGTAATCATTGGACATTTGGATAATTTATGATATCATATGCACAGCAAATTGCAATGCAGGAGAAATGCCGTGTTTTTATCATCGCGAGTTGACTTTGAGGGGTGTGAAATTATCGATTTGCCCGCCGAGTTTTTATTTTAAAACCGGTCAAAATCGCCCCGGGAAAGATGGCTGATGCCCGATGATTTCAGCGAACAAAACGGACTCCTACCACTCAAGCTCTCCCGTCACGCTTTTCACTTCCTCCAGGGTTGTCTCGCCGAGGAGCGCTTTCAATATCCCGTCCTGCTGCATGGTGACCATGCCCTGATCTTTCGCCACATTGCGCAAGGCGACTTCCGACGCCTCTTGCAAAATAACCTGCTCCAGTCCCGGCCCTCCCTCGAGAAACTCAAAAATGCCGATGCGCCCCCGGTAGCCGATGCCGCTGCATTTTTCACAGCCAACCGGGTCGAAAATCTTGAAATCCTTATATGGTCCGCGGTTCACCCTTTCTGGCAGTTTTTCCAAAAATTGCCCGATTTTTTTATTCAATTGGAGGTCGAGCGGCGCTTCCTTTTTGCAATCCGGGCAGAGCACGCGGACCAGACGCTGGGCGATCACGAGCGCGAGCGCCGGACCAATGGAAACCGCTTTTACGCCGAGATTGATAAGCCGCGGCACCGCGCCCACGGCGTCGTTTGTGTGTAAAGTCGAAAAAACGAGGTGGCCGGTAAGCGCCGCCTGCATCGCAATGTCCGCGGTTTCGAGGTCGCGGATTTCACCGACAAGAATGACATCCGGATCCTGCCGCACGATCGCCCGCAGGCCGTTCGCAAAGGTATAACCAGCTTCCTCATCCACCTGAGTTTGCTCAATCCCCTCGATGCGGTATTCGATCGGATCCTCGAGCGTGATGATTTTGAGTGTTGGGTCGTTGATGGTCCTCAGGAACGCGTAAAGCGTGGTTGTCTTACCGGAACCTGTCGGGCCGGTGTTTAAGATTGCGCCATTCGGCCGCTCAAGCTCCCGCTTCACGAGTTCCATGTTGTCCGGCCGCAAACCAAGCTGCTCCAAACCCACCATGGTCGCTTGCGGATCCAGGATCCTCATTACGATCGTTTCGCCGAACTCCGCCGGAATTACCGATACGCGCATTTCCACCTCGCGCCCCGCAAGATTGATCGTGAACCGGCCGTCCTGCGCTTCGTCGTGGACATTCAGCTTCATTCCCGCAAGCAGCTTGATGCGTGAAGCAAAATTTTCATAAAGCGGCCGGAGCGGCATATTATCAAACGCATCGTGTAGTAAACCATCAACGCGCAGCCGGATTTTCGCCATTTTTTCACCTGCTTCCGTATGAATATCCGACGCGCGCACCGCAAGCGCACCGGCCAAAATAATCTGGATTACATCCACCGGCGATGTTTTGGCGAAGTTCAGGCCTTCAAATTCTTTTTTGATTGCCTCAAGCGTCGTGAGGCGCGCCTTTAATTCCTCGAGTCGGTTCTTTGATATCATCACGGTGCCGGTGATGTCCTCTGATTGCGGTTTGATGAATTTATAGAAATGAAATGCCGAATTCAGGCTGGAGGGCGAAACCACAAACACTTTTACCTGAAAGTGTTTCGACTCAAGGTCGCGGATCACTTTTTTGGTCGCCGGCAATTCTGGATTCACGGTAACAAGCGCCACCTCTTCCGCCCTCACCTGAATCACTGCCGCTTTTCCGTTCCGGGCATCTTCCTCCGGCACCACCTTCACTGCGTCGAGGGAAACCGGCATCTTGGAAAGGTCGGCGTAGGGCAGGTTGAGTTTCTCTGCAAGGCGTTGAGCCGCACGTTCTTCCCCATCCCGGCGGAGTTTCAGTAATTTTGCCTGTAAATCGGTGAGTGGCGTGTCGGGCATAAGATTATTGTATCATTCTTTCCGCGCTTACTTGACAAGTTAATATTATATGATGTATAATATAATCAGCAGTTGGCCATAAAATCCAGTTTTGAGGTGATTTATGAAGAAGCTTCTTGCGTTGTTTTCGCTTTTGGCGGCGCCGCTTGCCGCCCAGAGCATTCTGACCTTTGGTCTTGGCCGATTTCCGGGGTCGGACGTAACCCTGGAAAACGATACTACCGATGCCGTTCTCCAGCTTATGGTGAACGGCAAAATGATCCGGGGGTATATGCCTTATGCCAGCACCCCGTGGCATGGCTTTTTCGGCCCAGGATTCGGCGACTTGGCCATGAAGGTGTGGGCCTGTTCGTCGATCACGTCGACGACGGTCTATGCCGCCGGCATTCCGGACTGGGCGACTGATCCGACGATCGTAGGAGGGCTGGCTATAACCGAAGGGTTCCTGGATAGCCAGCCTTCAGAACCTGTCCTCCACCGCCGGATCGAGGATTTGAAACGAACCCTCGACCAACAGAAGAGACTCGGCCGGAAGGATATGAAGAAAGATCTCGACTTCTGGTATAAGGGGGTTAAACGGGTCGGCCTAGTTCACGAGGAACCGGTCTGCGTGAACGCGAAGACGATCGAGATTCGTACGCGGATCGCGTATGACACCTTCGATCGGCTTGCGGTGCCGATCCGGATCACTGGCGACCGAGAGCGCGGCTACCGCGTTGAAGGCCCAGTAGACCATTGGTATTGATTACCGGCGCCGGATGTCACGGACATCCGGCGCCACCCCAGCTTGCGGCGTGTCCGCGGCTGGGGCTTTTTTTTATCCAGGGAAGCAGTATGATTGAGGAGAAAAATGCCCAATGGCTAACACCCAATGAACA
This sequence comes from Patescibacteria group bacterium, assembly GCA_028865305.1. Taxonomy (GTDB): domain Bacteria; phylum Patescibacteriota; class Minisyncoccia; order UBA6257; family 2-01-FULL-56-20; genus REEB161. The sequence goes on from JAGWKM010000002.1 coordinate 64,282, forward strand.
TCCGAGGGGTGGAAATTTCCGATATATTAAGCCATTTCTTCTATTTGTTGGGCATTAGGTATTAGATATTAGATATTCTCTCCCATGTCCGGCCATTCCCATTGGGCAGGAATCAAACATAAGAAGGAGATCACCGACCAGAAGCGCGGAAAGGTCTTTTCTAAGCTCCTAGCGGCTATTTCAGTTGCCGCAAAAACGGAGCCGAACCCGGATTTTAACCCGCGGCTGCGGACCGCTGTTTTAAAAGCCAAAGAGATGAGTGTGCCGCAGGATAATATTGACCGCGCCATTAAAAAGGCTTCCGAGAGCGGCGCTAATCTTGAAGAGTTGCTTTTTGAGGCCTATGGCCCGGGCAGCACGGCAATCCTGATTGAGGCCGTAAGCGACAACCGGAACCGAACCGTGCAGGAAATAAAGACCATTTTGCGCGATTGCGGAGGCAAATGGGCGGAGAACGGAAGCGTGCAGTGGGCATTTGAGCGCGCCGCAGGCAATCAGCAGCCGGCAATCGGCGACCAGGAGGGGTGGGTTGCGAAATTCCCACAGGAAATTTCAGGGGAGGACGGGGAAAAACTGGCAAAACTTATTGACGCGCTCGAAGAAAATGAGGGTGTCCAGAATGTGTATACAAACGCGGCATAATTTTTGAAAAAAAAGGATTCCTGCCCCGCGGGAATAACGCTTACACATGATTTCATTAGGCATAGATCCGGGAACCCGCAGAATCGGCTATGGATTGGTCGAAAAAAAACATGCTGACGTCGGATTTATCACAGCTGGCCTTCTAAAGATTGAAAGCAAAAATGATATTCCGGCCCTGGAGGAAGTCAAAAGGGAAATCGACCGATTGATCAAGCAATACCAACCCGACGTGGTCGCGGTTGAGAAACTTTATTTCGCAAAAAACCAAAAGACGGGTATTGCGGTTGCCCAGGCGCGCGGCGTCGTCCTTTTGGCCGCAGCCGAATGCGGCATTTCCGTCAAGGAATACACGCCAAATGAAATCAAACTCGGCGTGACGGGGTATGGCTTCGCGGACAAAAAAGCGGTCCTCAAAATGGTTCGGTTGATCTTAAATAAACAGGATTTGAAGATAATCGACGACGCGAGCGATGCGCTCGCCATCGCTATAATGGGGTGCGGCGAAATATCCACAGCTTGACACGGCTTCCTCCTTTCCTATACTAGGAACATTAAAATCAACAAAGGTCGCAGAACTGAAATTTCTATGCAACTTACCGCAATCGAACTCCTTGACCCGCGGCTCGCGTTCAGTAAATTAAGCGACGATCCGGACGGCGGGGAGGATGAAGATTTCCAGCCGGACCAAGAAGATTTGGACGATGATGAAATGGAGGATGATGAAATGAATCGGCCGGATTTCGACGATACAAAGGATGATGGGGACGACGAGGAAGAACCGGGGGAATAAACCGAAAACAGCCTTCCATCGTATTTGATGGAAGGCTGTTTTTATTGCATAATAGAAGCTTATGGAGGAAGAAAAACGTTTTTCTGCCAAGCAGATCCTTAAAATCGTCGGCTTAGCCATTGCGGCACTTGCAGTCGTCTTTTTCTGCGTCATCCTTTATTTCATCAAAACCCTGCCCACCTTTCAACAAATAGCGGATCAGCGGATCAGCCAATCGACCAGGATCTACGACCGCACGGGAACCGTCCTGCTTTATGAGATTGGTGGCCAAAAACGGACCGTGGTCGGCTCCGATCAGATCCCGCAGACCCTTAAGGATGCCACTATTGCGATTGAGGACCAAAATTTTTACAATGAGCCGGCTTTTGATATCAAAGGGATCCTCCGCGCCGCTTTTGCCGATATCGTTCACGGAGGAATCGTACAGGGCGGCTCGACCATCACCCAGCAGCTCGCTCGGGCCGCATTTCTAACCGATACCCGAACGTTCACCCGAAAACTGAAAGAGTTGATTATGGCAATCCGGCTGAACGAATATTATACCAAGGACCAAATCCTCGGACTCTATTTGAATGAAGTCCCTTATGGACCGACGCTTTACGGCGTTGAATCGGCGAGCGAGGCATATTTCGGCGTTCCCGTTGAACAACTTGATCTCGCGCAAAGCGCGGTCTTGGCCGCCCTTCCGCAGGCGCCGAGCTATTATTCGCCATGGGGCAGCCACACCCAGGACCTTTTTAACCGACAGAAGTTAGTGCTCCAAAAAATGCTTTCTTTGGGGAAAATAGACCAAAAACAATACAACCAGGCTATTGCCGAAAAGATTGTTTTCCAGCCAAAATCACTTGGTGGCATTAAAGCGCCGCATTTTGTTATGGCAATCCAGGATTACCTGACTCAAAAATACGGCGAAGACATGGTGGATACCGGCGGATTAAAAGTGATTACCACTCTTGACTGGAGTTTGCAGCAAGACGCGGAAAAGGCGGTTGAGGATGGCGTCGCGCGGAATACGCAACTGTACGACTCGACAAATGGCGCATTGGTTGCCGAAGATCCCCAAACCGGCCAAATCCTCGCCCTTGTTGGCTCTGCCGATTATTTCGATACGAAAAATGACGGTAATTTCGACGTCGCGATCCAAGGCCTGCGCCAGCCAGGATCTTCGTTAAAGCCGTTTGTTTACCTGACTGCCTTTGAGGAGGGTTATACGCCCGACACTATCCTTTTTGACGTGCCGACCGAATTCAGCACGGATTCATCCTGCCCTGCAATTCCTAATTTTAATGTAGTTAATAAAAATTGCTTCCATCCGCAAGATTTCGAGGGATATTTCTCGGGGCCGATGACTATTCGGGATGCATTGGCGCAATCAGTGAACGTCCCCGCGGTGAAAATGCTTTACTTAGTCGGCGAAAAGAGTGCAATCCAGAATGCTTATAATTTCGGGTTAACCACTTTGACCGACCCTTCAAGTTATGGCTTATCATTGGTCCTTGGCGGCGGCGCAGTGCATTTGATCGACTCCACTGAGGCCTATTCCGTATTAGCCGATGACGGAGTAAAACACACACAGAGCATGGTTTTACAGGTACAGGATTCACAGGGAAACACCTTGGAATCTTGGACTGACCAGGCATCACGGGTTGCTGATACGCAGTCAGTGCGGTTAATTAATGACGTCCTCTCTGATGCAAACGCGCGCGCGCCGCTTATGCAGGCCAGTCAGAATCTTACGGTTTTCCCGGGTTATGATGTTGCCCTTAAAACCGGTACATCGAATGACTATCGGGATGCTTGGGCAATGGGATACACTCCCACCCTCGTTGCTGGCGTCTGGGCTGGTAATAATAATAATCGGCCGATGCAAAAAAGCGGATCGAGTATCTTGGCAGCGGTTCCTATTTGGCATGAATTCATGTCGCTTGCGCTTTCCGATCGGCCGGTTGCCACTTTCCCCGCTCCAAACCCCACAAACCCCAGTAAACCGATTTTAGCAGGCAATTATGCCGCTTACGGCGGACAAGTCCATACAATCCTTTTTTACGTTGATAAAAATAACCCAACCGGCCCGATGCCATCCAACCCAGCCGCCGACCCGCAATATATAAATTGGGAAACTGGGGTGCAAAACTGGATTGCAGGCCATGGAATCGGGAATCTGGGGAATATAAATTCAACATCAGTAAATCCAAGTTCGACCAATCCCTAATTAAATATAAGGATCCTATCTCTTGGGGGTAGTAAGGAGTTAAAACCTGCTATGCCTTCACTATTGGTTTTAAGATATAGAAATACGAGCTATCGCTTGGTGATTTGATAAGCGCTGGATTTGCTTCTTCCTGAATACCTAAAAAAACTTCATCACCAGAAACGCTTTTTAGCGCGTCGGTGAGATATTTAATATTAAACATCCGCTCCGATTGTTCTCCTTTGATTTTCGCCGGAAGAACATATTTATTCTCACCGTATGATTGGTCCGCAGAAGTAATTTCCACGGCTTTCTTATTGGGATGAACAATGATCGAAACCTCGTTGTTTTTTTGACTGAACACATTTGTTAATTTTAAAGCGTTTTCAAATTCCTCCTGGCTTATCGTAAGCTCCAGCACAAATTTTTCCGGAATTAATCCGGAGTAGTCAGGGAAGCTCCCCTCATTCAGGCGCGAGATTAATTCCATTTTCTCGGTTTTGAAAAGGATCTGATTTTCATCATGGTAAATCCTAATATCTTCATCGTTCATTAAAATTCTTGATAATTCCTGGGTTGTCCTTAAAGGAATCAAAACCCTGAATGGCTCCGATTTTTTCGCTGTAAATACATTTGCCGGAATTGTTTTTTCAGCCAGCCGGAAGCCGTCAGTGGCGGCGATTTTGATGCTTTCCAATGAGAAGTCAAAAAGGATACTATTCAATTCCGGCCGAAGATCAGAAAATTGCGAAGCGACTGTTGTTTGTTGGATTGCCTCCTTCAGAAAAATTGCTTTTATTTCAATATACGAATCTAAATCTTTGATTTTAGGGGTGATCGGAAAATCATCCGCCGGCATACCCTGTATAACCGCATTATAATTTTCAGTTTTTACCTCGAGATTATTTTCTTTTGATTCGAAGTTTAACCGATCAGTTTGGAGATTAGTAATGATATTAGAAAGCAGTGATACCGGCACTGTTATCCTGCCGTTTTCAATAATTTTTCCAGAAACAAAGCTTTTTATGGCGATTTCCAGGTTGGTCGCCGTAAAAGCGATGACATTATTTTCCAATTCAATGAGGACGTTTTTTAAAATCGGCAGGTTGATATTATCAGCTGCGGCATGATGGATAACGGAAAGCGCATCTTTTATGTTTTGGCGGATCGCAACGAACTTCATAGTATTATTTAAATTATATAAGAAAGAATTTGTTAATACTGATTTAATTATCGCTGTGGATTTGTTTATAACTTTTATTTTTCCTTGTTTTTCTTCATTAAATTTTAATGAATGCGGTGTGAAGATTGTGTATTAATTCTTAAAAAGAATATCTTTAATCATTAATATCTTCTGATTAAGTCCGGGGTTGTGGTTGATCTCATTATTGATTTTTTCATAAGAGTGTATCGCCGTAGTATGGTCCCTCCCCATCTTTTCCCCAATATATGGGTATGAAAGGTCGCAGATTTCCCGAAGTAAGTACATGGCGATTTGTCTTGGTTCAACGATTTCTTTCCGGCGGTTGCGGCTGATGATATCTTCGGTTGTGATGTTGAAAAATTCCGCAACCGCCTTTAACACATTCGCCTCATTGACGCGCTTACCAACGTTCTGTGTCGCCTTTTCAATAATATCCTCGGCCGTTTTTGGGGAAATTTCCGTGTTTTTCTGTTCTTGATAGAATAATATCTTTTTTAAGACACCCTCTAATTCCCTTATATTTTTCTTAAGCCGCCGCGCAATCAATTCGATAATTGCCTCATCCAGGGTTTTATTCACTTCATTTAATTTACTTCGAACGATCGCGACCCGCATTTCGTATTCGGGATAGCTGATATCTGCCACGAAGCCGCCCTCAAAACGCGAGCGGAGGCGTTCTTCGAGGGTGGGAATTGCCTGTGGCGGCCGATCGGAGGAAATGATTATCTGTTTGTTGTTCTCGTAAAGCGCATTAAAGGTATGGAAAAATTCCTCTTCGGTTTTTTCCTTGCCGCCGATAAACTGGATATCATCAATGATAAGGACATCCACGTCGCGGTATTTCTTTTTGACGCTTTCAATACGGTCATTGCGGATACCCCAGATGATATCGCGCGTAAATTGTTCTGAAGGAACGTATTTGGGACGTATTTTTTTATTGTATTTCGCCATAATCTCGTTTCCTATCGCCTGGATGAGATGGGTTTTGCCCAGGCCAACACCGCCATAAATGAAAAATGGGTTATATTTGCCGATCTGCTGGGTGATGGCGCTTGCAGCGGCAAAGGCGAGCTCGTTCGAGGGGCCGACAACAAACGAAGAAAGGGTGTAGCGCGGGTTTAAATTGGTTTCCGGATCCGTTTTGAATTCCAATTCCATCCCTTCGAGTTTCTGAATGTCGCTCGCGGTGAGTATAACCCGTTCTTTTTCAATCGGCAGTTTCTGGCCGCCGATAATAAACTCGATTTTTTTTACCGAATCATCGTGACGGCGCAGAATCCCCAGGATATTCTTTTGATATTTACTCTCCACCCATTCCTTAGCGAAGTTATTCGGCAAAGCCACATAAAATACACCATCTTTTTTATTAATAAGCCGGCTTTGTTTTAGCCACGTTGCGAAATTTGCGCGCGAAAGCTGGACTTCCATTTCCCCCAATGTTGATTGCCAAAGTTGATCAAGGTCCATGGAATGAAAAATAAACCGTTACTTCATGATACTGCTTCAGGTTTGCAAGTCAAAGGCGAGCATAGAGGTAAAATTGTGGACTTTCTGTGAATAAGGCGTTTTCTGGATATTATTAGGACACAAAATTTTAAATCTGAGAACAATTCCATTGTTTTTAGTTTTTAGATCATTAAAAAATAATTCCTTGCGCTATTTCTTTAAATAATTTAGAATATGACTATGTCAAGAACATATAATCCCAAGAAGAAAAAACGGGCTAGGGCGCATGGATTTTTGGCGCGAACCAAGACGGCGACGGGTCGGCGGGTACTCGCGCGTAGACGGGCGAAAGGAAGGAAGCGGCTCACTGTGTAAAATCTGGAATTTAGAAGCTAGAATCCAGAAGTCGGGGTTCCAACTTCCAACCTCCAACCTCCAACCTCCAACTTTCAGCTTCTATGATTCCTCAAAAACTGCGCCTTCCCCGTTCTGAATTTGCTGCTCGCGGGTATAAAATTATAAAGACGCCCTGGTTTTCCTTAAAAACAAAAGAAAATAATCTTGATTATGCCCGATTCGGCGTGGTTATAGGGACCGCGGTTGAAAAAAGAGCGGTAAAGAGGAATTTTTGGAAACGGCAGGCGCGGACGGTTTTTGCAGAGCGGGCGAGAGCGGGGAAAGATTATATCTTACTCTTTTTAAAAAGAATAAAGGAACTTAATAAGAACCAGTTTAGAGCGGAATTATCTAAAGTACTATGACTTATTTTTGGGATCAAATATTCTACCGTCCCATCCTGAATGTTTTAATTTTCTTCTATAACACCATTGCTCTTCGCGATTTCGGTTTGGCGATTATTTTTGTTACGCTGCTTTTACGGCTCATTCTCTACCCTTTTTTCCACAAGGGAACCAAACATCAGATGATGATGCAGCGCCTGCAGCCGAAGATCAAAAAAATTCAGGAAACTCATAAGCATGATAAACAGAAACAATCCGAGGAGTTGATGGCGCTTTATAAAGAGCATGGCGTTAACCCGTTCTTGGGTATTCTTTTGCTTATTATACAGATCCCCATTATGATCGCCCTCTATTGGGTGGTAAGGATGGCGCTCGCGGGTGGCCAACTGACCGGGCTTTATTCTTTTATTCATGCCCCACGGTCGATTAATGCCTATTTCCTGGGGATTTTTAATCTGGCGCAGCCTAGCTTTATCCTAATTTTTCTTGCGGCGCTTGCGCAGTATTTCCAGGCGCGGTTAGCTATTTGGCGCAATCCGGACCAGTCGATCGCTCCATCGCCAGCCGAAAAGATGGCTCAGCAAATGGCGTTTATCGGTCCTATTTTGACCATACTTATCTTTTACGGTCTGCCCGCCGCAATCGGATTGTATTGGCTGGTTACATCTATTTTCTCGATTATCCAGCAGATTATCGTGAATAGGCATTTGCGGGAAAAATTTGGAAATTAGGGTTAAACAGCGGCCATTTGGACGAGTGATTTGGTTGCGCCGAATGTTTCCGGGGCTTGTTTTCGGCTTTTTCTTGCATTTTCCGGCTGATTCTGGAATAATTCGAAGCAATTACGACCATGGACACTTGGGAACCGATTATCAAAGAAATCATCGAACGGATTGGATTCCGCGACTATCGGCTGGAAATAATTGCCGACCAGGATCGCGGCTCCCTTTTTATTTATGAGAACGAGCATTGGATGCGGGAGCATTTGCCGGTGATCGTTGAATCCATGAACCACATCCTGCAGATGGTCGCAAAAAAGAACCAAACCAAAGCATTTTTTTTGGATATAAACAACTATCGCCAAGAGCGGGAAAATCTGATCACCGAACTTGCGCGCGCGGCGGCGAAAAAAGTCCATCAGACCAAAGAGCAGGTTTCTTTGCCGGCGATGAATTCATACGAACGCCGGTTGGTGCATGTGGAGCTTGCGTTGCATCCTGAAGTGACGACAGAGAGCGTCGGAGAGGGAAAAGAACGGTACGTTATCATAAAACCGATATAAGTTATTCGCTATCGGTTTATTTATTACACACATCGCTTAATAAGCAATCACATACGCCATATCATTGCAACGATATGGCGTATAACTTTTGATCATAACGGTTAACAAAGAATAGGGTATTATTGAATATTTTCACATTTGTCGCGTCCAGGGTTTGGTTCGGATTGCTGAAGATAATGCTTAATGCTCCATCCGTGGTATTTATTTTATAAAAATCATCCGCGGTGAAATATACTTTCTGATCGTATTCATCCGGAAGCCGGGCCAGTTGGAATGTCTGTTGGTCGCGCGGGACGGCGCAGAAAAGCAAGGTCGAACTGCCGGCTGCCGCATCGAAAGCGCACTTTGACGGAAGGGTTCCGAATGTCAGGTTGTCTTGGCTGCCATTGGCAAGCAGGGTCAAATTACCGCCGGCATTTTGGCTGGTTCCTGTGAAAATAAGCCCCATGGTGCCGGTTGCTGTGTTCCAAATGCTTTCCGTACCGAGCGACTCATAGGCGAGCGGCGTCAGTTTTTGGTTCTGTATGTCAAAAATCCAGATAGATCCTTCGGTATAGGCGCTCGGCCGGTCGGCGAGGGCAAGCATGGACCTATTCACCCACTGAAGCGTCAGATCCTCGGCCGGGATGGTCGTCAAAAGGACCGGACTCGGCGATTTTACGCCGGCATTCAGGGTTTCAACGGATTCCGTGCCGGCGGCCGGATTGCTTCGGAGATAGGCAATTTGGTAGCTTCGGGGAGCCCAGGCGGGGCTTTGTATTCCGGCCGGTAGTTTTGTCCAGGTAAGTTTTGCAAGGTCAAAGATGTTGGTTTGCCAGGTGGTGCCGCCGCTCACGTTTATTAAAATTTTTTTGCCATCATAGGAAAATGATGCTGCAGCGATGTTTGTAAAAGTCGTGGTGCTTATGATTGTTGGTTGATTATTGGCAATGGTTTTTATAATTCCGTCCGGTTCTATAACTGTGATGCGGTTTTGGCTATCAGTAAAGTAATCAAGGATTGGTTCGTTGGAAATCAGGCCGAATTGCGAAGATGAAGCATTATTCACGCCTTGCGCATTATTATTCGCGCCCTGGTTTTGGATTTGCTGGTTTCCAACGCTCGGCAAAGAGCCAGTCTGGCCGGTTCCCGTGCTGTTTGGGGCGCCGTTTCCGTGAAGCAGGAAATAAAAACCAATACTGGCGACTATCAAAACGAGGATAATGATAATTATTAATGTCCTTAGTTTCATGTTTGGATTAATGGCACGATATGCAGGTATGGGAAGTTATACTGTAACACAAATTTTGAGCTTGGCACGATTGGACGGATGGAGCGGTTGAGCACGGGCCGCAGCTTCCGGACGCGGTCGCGCATAATCCCTTTGATTGACATACCTGTTGGAGATTTTGGTAATCAGGATAACAGGTGCCGCCGTAACAGGTTCCATTACAGCTCGAAGGCGAGCAGCCGAGGCCCGAAGATGATGTTTGCACCGGCGAAAGCGTCGGCAAATTCAGGTTCAGCAGGTTCGGATTGACCGTGTTCAGGATGATGTAGGCCCCAGCGAGGAGCAGGATCCCCAAGAGCGAGCTCCAGATGTATTTCCGCCCCTCGCTCACCGCGCTCGGGTTCCCCGCCGACA
>JAGWKM010000003.1 GCA_028865305.1 Patescibacteria group bacterium
TGCAGCTCTTCGTCTTGGCGAACCATGACCGGAACCTCTTGTTCGGATCAAAAGGCACCGATGTCTGGGCCCTCCAGGTGTACCTCATGTTCGACGGCATGCCGGATGGCGCCAAGCTGCTCACCGTTGGGCCAACGGGTGTTTTCGGCTTGCTCACGAAAAATGCAGTTATTGAATGGCAAAAATCTGTCGGTCTTCCTGCCACGGGTTATTTCGGTTCCATGAGCCGGGGAGCGATATTGTGATTTTTTGGAAAAGCATTACACTGTAACCTATGAAAAATATTGCGAGAATAGCAGTTGCAGTCGGTGCCCTTTCGGTTTTTGGAGTTTCCGGTTCCGTCTGGGCGGACACCACGCCAGCCGTTACTGTTGGAACGGTATCGGGTGAGGTCGGGTCGAGCGTCGTTTTGCCGGTTAATTTCGCAAGCGGCACAACTGATGTGAGTTCCCTGCAATTTGATTTGGCGCTTCCTACTGGCGTTGTTTACGCTTCCGTTGCAGGTGGCGCAGTTGCAACGGCAGCCGGAAAGGATGCCGTGGCTTCAGCAATATCAGGCGGCCTCAGGATTCTCGTCGCCGGCCTGAATCAGACGCCGATCAGTTCTGGACCTCTTGCGTCGATTACCCTAAACCTCGTAAGCGGACTTTCCGCCGGACAATACGCCCTGACGCCTTCGAATGTGGTCTTTTCCGATCCGAACGGCAATGCGGTCACGCCCAATGGCCAACCAGGAAATCTTACCGTGACCGCCGCCGTGACGGCGCCCGTGGCCAGCCCGCCGCCGGTAAATCCAACCATCAGCAGTTTTTCGGCATCCCCGACGTCTGCCGTTTCCGGTCAACCGGTGACACTTTCCTGGAACGTTTCGAACGCCAACCATCTGACCATCTCTCCGGCCAATTACGCTTCCACTGCACTCATTGATACTGCGGTCCTTTATCCGACTCAGACAACGATCTATACGCTTACGGCGGTGAACGGCACTTCTTCGGTTTCCGCGCAGGTGACGGTGGCGGTGAGTCCCGGCGGAGGCGGCGGAGGCGGAGGCGGGGGAGGATCGGTACCGACCCCAGCACCAGCTCCTGTCAATACACCAACTTCAACCGCTACAACCACTGTGAATACTTTTGCCAGTACTACGCTTACCTTAAGCACTTCTTCGTTATTGAGTACGGTTTCGAGCACGGCGACTGGGACGGTAAGCGCCGATATGGCGAATCAAGCCGCATCGAGTACGGCAACATCGGACAAGGCCGTTTCTTTCAGCCAGTTGGTTTCGGATCTCCGAACGCTTTCCCGCCATGTTTTCGCATTGGCAAATAAAGGAGGGGGACTTAACATTGGTTCTCGCGGCAACGATGTTTTCGCGTTACAGGTGTTCCTTATGCTGGACGGCACGCCGAGCGGGAACAAAATTATGAATATAGGCCCGACCGGATTCTATGGTCCGGTAACGCAGGCAGCGGTTGCGGAATGGCAACGTTCGGTTAACCTGCCCGGGACGGGATATTTCGGAAGCATGAGCCGCGCTGTTTTTTCTGGGAATTCTTAATTACGCGACACGCAAATTGCAAATACAAATTGACAATCGGGACTGGAGGTATAAGATGGACACCAGACAGCTATTGTGCCAATAGCATTTTACAAGGAGGAAGGAGAGCGCACCGTGGATTTCCAGAATTACGAAAACGACATTCAGGCCAAAGCGAAAACCCTTTTTGTCCAAGGGATGGAATGCGAAGATGTTGCCCAAGAGTTGCGTTTGGCGCTTTGGCGCGCGAGCTATGACCAGACGAGGGGGGCGGCGCCCAGAAGCTACGCGATAAGCGTGTTGAACTGGGCGATCGGCGACCTGCGGAGGCACACGGCAAGGGAAAACAGATTTATCCCAGACCGGCATATATCGCTCAGCGAAGACGCCTCGCGTTATATCGGCAGAGGAAGGAATAGTAGTATCAAGAGAAAATTCGCAGATGTACTCCCGGACCCGCGTTGGTACCGTTCCTTTGCGCCGTACATTGATTGGCGCCTGCCATTTTGGGGAGGCAGGGCCGCGGAGACGCCGGTGGTCAGGTTGGCGGAACGGCTGCTTGTAAAGAACAAACACTTGCCTGCCCGGGTCCGGCAACGGTTTGCCGAACAAAGGAAGGAAGGTACATCCGTTCGGGAAGCGGCCAGAAAAGCCGGCATTTCAAGTTCTTCCTTTTATCGCTGGCTGCACTGCGCCGAGCAACAAATAGCAATGGAGAAAAGGAGGCTCATGTGAAAAGCGTTGTAATGGTCGCGGCTATAATACTGGCTGCGCCACTATTCAATGGCTTCAGGACGTATCCGCAGGTCGCGCCGACTGATCCGCCTTTTGGAAACCTGTTTACCGAGGTCTATATGTCAAACATCAAGGTTGCGATCAGCTTGACACCGGCAGACCAGGCGGCAGGGGCGACTTTGTCCTGCCAAACGGCCAGCCAGGGTTCGGGAAAGGTGATAACTTGCCTGAAGTCCGGTGGGTTAAGCGGGATCATGCCCAGTGAGGCTATTAATTGGCCGCTGGGGCAATACGGGCAGATAGTGTCTTTGATCCACGAGAACCGTTGCGACTTGAACGGCGACCTCTCGGTGAATGTCCTCGACTACCAATTGCTGGCCAACATTATCCTGGGGAAGGCAGTATGCCCGATGGCGAGCTGCGACATCAACAAGGACAGCGCGGTGAACGTCCTTGATTTGCAGCTCCTTGTGAATGTCATTTTGGGCAAGACGCCTTGCCCTTCCTTCTGAAAAAGCCAGTCCATCCGCTTGAAAAAGCGGATTTTTTGTCCGTATTTTAACCAAAAATCCATCTATTGTGGGATATGCTTATTTGTGGCACAATTCCCAAGCTCCTTAACATTTCATTTATTCCGACCTTTGAGAATTTAATAACTTCAAAGGCCGAAAACAAATAAATGAAAATATGGAATTTTTCAGTAAAATCTTGTTTTTCCGAGTGAAAGATAATCAGATAAGGTTAGGGAAAGCAGCGGCGAAGTTGCTTATCGTCGGTCTAATTGCCGGACTTTTTGCGCCATTACTTCCTATCCCGGCGGTTGCGGATACCACGGCCGTCGTTTCAGCCGGCACCGCAAGCGGCCAGGCGGGGAGCACGGTTACGATACCGGTTGATTTCACGCCGGGTTCGACGGGCGTAAGCTCGTTGCAGTTCGACCTCAATCTTCCTGCGGGGATCACGTACGGTTCGGTTACCGCCGGTTCGGCAGCGAACGCGGCCGGCAAATCAGTCCAGGCGGCGCCGAACGGGAATGGGGCGACGGTGTTGGTATTGGGTTTCAACCAGACCCCGATCGGCGCCGGTACGCTTGTGAACGTCACCCTTAACATCGCAGGTACGGTTCCGGCTGGTTCGTATGCCATCACCTTGGGCAATGTGGTCCTTTCGGACGCCCTGGGCAACATGGTTTCATCGAACAGCCAGAATGGCAATGTCACCGTGAGTGGAGGATCGTCTTCGACCGGCACGAACAGTTCCTCGACCAATCCGACAGGCGGTTCGACGGGACAATCAAGTTCGACCACGTCCGGTTCAGGTTCGAACACTTCTTCGACCTTAAATGGGACCGGGCAGGCTTCTTCGACGCCTTCGTCGACAAGCACGGGCAATGACGGCGGATCAATCCCTCCGATAACCGCGACTGGCACTACTTCGACTATCACCGATTCTGGCAATTCGAATTCCAGTTCCAGTATCAGTGGTTCCGGGAACGCCGTTGGCGGCAACTCCAATTCGAGTTCATCCGGATCAAGCTCCAATTCTTCCAGTTCGCAAAGTTCGTCTTCCTCGAACTCAAACTCCAGTTCGAGTTTCAGTTCGAACTCGAACGCAACATCTTCGTCCGGTTCTTGTTCCGTGGCGTTGGCGATCGCGAACGGCGTGACGGATAGCAATCCGCATGTCGGCGAAATGATCACCTACACCTTGCACGCAGCGCCGGCTTTCACGGCGCCGACGCAGGTGACGGTGACCGACCAGCTTCCCGCGGGGCTCACGTTCGTTTCGGCGAATCCGTCGGTTGGCACGTATGACAGCGCAACCGGCATCTGGAACCTGGGGACCCTGAATGGCGCTTCGAATATTTCGCTCTCGATCACCGCGACGGTGAACGCCGGCATGGAAGGGCAGACTATCACAAACACCCCTTCCGTTACCTACGTAATGAGCGGATGCGCCGCGCAGAGTTCGGCGGTGACGAGCGTGACGATCACGGTGCAGGGCACAACCCCGACGCCGACGTCCACGCCCACTTCGACCATCGCGAACCTTTCGATCGTGAAAACGGTCGATAACGCGACGCCGCACCAAGGCGACACTGTCGACTATACGTTGGCGGTCAGCGCCTCCGGTCCTGCGACTTCAACCGACGTACAGGTGGCCGATGTCTTGCCTGCCGGCTTGAATTTCATTTCGGCAACGCCTTCCACGGGCTCCTATGCAAGCTCCACCGGTTCCTGGCAGATCGGTTCCTTGAGCGCGGGTTCGGGCGCGACCCTTTCGATCGCGGCCCAGGTGACCGCAGCTTCGGGGACGACCATCACGAATACTGCGACGGTCAGCGAATCGCCGAGCGAAACGAACCAAAGCGGCAACACCCAGTCATCGGCAACGCTTACCGTGATCGGAACGCCGACCTCGACGCCCTGTACGCTCTCTGCGGCTGATTTTGAAGCGGCCCTGCAGAGCGGACAGATCACGGCGAGCGGCATAATGATTGCGAACGGCATTGCGACGTTCACACTCGTGAACCACACGGGCTGCAGCGCGCCGATCAGCTTATCGTCTTATAAAGTGTTCGTTCAACCGTTCCAACCAAACTGGCTTTCGACGCAGCAGCTGATCAGCGCCGCTTCTTCATTGGTGGCGGCTGGTTCCACGGCGACCCTTACGGTCCCGGTGGCAAGCTGCTTGACGCAAGTTGATGCCTGGTATGGTACGGCTCCGACGACTTTGCTCGACAGCAATCCTTACCAGTATCCGAATGTGCCGTTTGTGATCTCTGCCGCGTTTACCCAGGCGCCGCTTTGCAGCAATCCGACGCCGACTTCGACGCCGCCGATCGCGAATATCTCCGTCGAAAAGACGGTTGATAACGCGACACCGGATCAGGGCGACCTGATCAACTACGATATCACGGTCCGTTCATTCGGGCCGGCGACTTCGACTGGGGTCACGGTGAGCGACCCGCTTCCGGCGGGATTGTCGCTTTTCGCCGTCCATACTTCCGTCGGCTCCTACTCGAGCTCGACGGGTATCTGGACGATCGGCGATATGACCGCCCCTCGAGCCATTGAGTACCTGGAAATAGAAGCCAGGGTGACGGCGTCTCCGTGCACGACTGTTGCGAATACCGCGACGGTCAGCGAGTCGCCGGACGAAGTGAATCAGGTTGGCATCGCAAATTCCACCGCGGCTATCACGGTGAACTGCGGCGGCCAGCCTGCCACGACAACGGCCGATCTCGCCATCGCGAAGACCGTTGATAATGCCAATCCCCACGAAGGGGATATGGTCCATTACACGCTGACGCTGACCGATTTCGGGCCGGCGTCCTCAACGGCTGCCTTGGTGCATGACGCACTGCCGGCTGGCCTGACGTTCGTTTCCGCGGCTCCGTCGCAGGGAACGTATGTTTCAAGCACCGGCCAGTGGTATGTCGGGACGGTGTTTCCGAACGCGACGGCCACCTTGGTTATTGCCGCGACGGTGAATGCCGGCACGGCAGGCCAGACGATCACGAACACTGCGATCGCGAGCGAGTCGAATTTCGACAATAATCCGTCGAATAACGCCTCATCGGTTTGTATCCTCGTGCAGGCAGGCGGTCCGCCGCCGACGCCGCACGCGGATCTCGCGGTCACGAAGGCAGTCGACCAGGCCAATCCGCACCATGGTGACACGATCCACTACGCCGTTACGGTAACCGACCTCGGGCCGGATGCCTCGACGGGCGCAGTGGCGACCGACACGCTGCCGGCGGGAGTGAGCTTCATTGCCGCCAGCACGTCGCTCGGCACTTATGCGAGTTCCACGGGTACGTGGACGATTGGCAGCCTCGGCGCAAGCTCCACGGCTACGCTCACCATCACGGCGAAGGTCACCGCTGCGGCGGGTTCTGTGATTACGAACACCGCGACGGTCGGCGGTTCTCCGAATGAGATCGACAATTATCCGGGCAACAATACCGCGAGCGCGACCTTCACGGTCGCTTCCTGCGGCACCGGTTGCCAGAATATCGCCGATCTCGCCATCGCGAAGACCGTTGATAATGCAACGCCTCGCCATGGCGACACGGTCCACTACCTGGTGACCGTGACGGATAACGGCCCTGCGACCTCAACGAATGTCACGGCGCACGATCTCTTGCCTTCGGGCTTGAGCTTCGTCTCCGCGAATCCTTCGGTCGGTTCCTATAACCTGAGTTCGGGCGAGTGGGATATCGGGAACGTCGGCACGAATGCCACGGCGACACTAGCCATCGCGGCTGTCGTTACGGCGGCGTCCGGCGCAACCGTCACGAATACCGCGACCGTCCAGGAATTGAGTTCGCTCGTTGATAACCCCGCGAACAATTCCTCCTCGGTTTCGATTGTCGTACAGCCTTCCGGCTGTCAAACGAATTGCGGCGGAGGACCAGCCGCCGATCTCGCTATCGCGAAATCGGTTGACAACGCGGTGCCCCACGAAGGCGATACGGTTGCCTATACGGTTTCCGTAACCGATCAAGGTCCTGATGCGTCGACCAATGTTATCGCGAATGACCTCTTGCCTTCGGGCTTGAGTTTCGTATCGGCGACAACGTCCGTCGGCACATACGCAACCTCGACCGGCGCATGGACGATCGGCACGCTTATGCCGAACGCGACGGCCACCTTGGTCATTGCCGCGACGGTGAATGCCGGCACGGCAGGCCAGACGATCACGAACACTGCGACTGTCCAAGAATCGAATTCGATCGCGGATAACAATCTCGCGAACAATTCTTCTTCGGTCTCGATCGCCGTGGTTCCGTCCGGAGTGGCTACTTCCACGGCTAACCTTTCAGTCGTGAAGACGGTCGATAACGCGAATCCGCAGCAAAATGCCGTGGTCCATTACACGATTACGGCAACCGCTTCGGGTCCCGCGACCTCGACCGGCGTCGTTGCGACGGATACCTGGCCTTCGGGCTTGGTATTCCTCAGCGCGACCACGACCCAGGGTTCCTACGCCAGTTCGACCGGTACCTGGAACGTCGGTGACATGACGGCGGCTTCAACGGCAACGTTGACGATCGCGGCCCAAGTCACGGCGAATCCCGGCACTGCGATTACGAATTTGGTTCTGATCGGCGAATCGACGAGCACCGTGAATCCAAACCCCAACACCTCATCGACGGTGACGATCACCGTTGCCCAGCCGCCTTGCACCAGTAATTGCGGCGGTGGAGGAGGCGGTGGCGGTGGTGGAGGTGGCGGAGGAGGAGGCGGTGGCGGTGGTCCGCAATTTACGATCGCCATCAACAATGGAGCAAGCTCCACTTGTGATACCAATGCCACGCTTCAGCTTTACGCTACGGGCGCTTTCACCATGCAGGTGTCAAACGATCCGAACTTCGCGTCTTCGAGCTCTTCCGGTTGGGTCCCTTATGCGACCACCATGTCGTGGACTTTAACCCCGGGAGCGGGAGCGAAGACGGTGTATGCGCGGTTCCGCGACGTGGGAGGCAACTCCATCGGCAGCGCGCAGGCGACCATCAATTTGCTTGCAAGCTGCTTCGTCCAATCGGGCACGCCGACTTCGACCGGCCAGGTCTTGGGTGCGCAGACAAGCTGCGGCCTCTACCTCGCCTCGTTTATCCATCCGGACCGGAAATACCTGAACATCCCGAGCGACGTCATGAAACTGCAGACCTTCCTCAATCAAAACCTGGGGACGACTCTGCCGATCACGGGCTACTATGGCTCCATGACCATCGCGGCGGTGAACCAGTTCCAGCAAAAGTATTTCCCGACCGTACTTGCCCCGTGGGTTCCCTACGGACTGCCGAATTCAACTGATCCGACCGGCTATGTCTACATTACGACCCGCCGCTGGATCAATATGCTGGCCTGTCCGCAGCTGGACCTCCCGATCCCGACTCTGGTAGTCGATCAGGGCGGTAAGTAAGATATTCAAAAACCCCGAAAGGGGTTTTTGAATTTAACGAAAACGGCCGCGCGCGGCCGGTCTCTTTGTTATAACGAATCGGCCCGCCGGAATCTGAAAATATTTGCCATTTTCGATTAATTAACCTTATACTCAAATAAGCAGGAGGCATCATGCGATTCTTGACGTTCGGCCGGCGACCCCGGCTGGCGGGCAAAAAGGTGCAATTACTGAACGGAGAAATAATAAGGTTTTCGCTCGAAGATCTTGCGAACCCCGAGTTACAGGCCGGATTACAAGCCGGCAACGAAGGCCGCGGCGGGCACACGGAGGGAGATCGCTGGGATTCGCCGGCTTTCCAGCTTGGCTGGTGGCTGTACCTGTTTTGCGAAGGAAGGGTTTCGATTATTCCTTTCACAGGGAAAGACGTCCGCGCAGCGCTCGAGCAGTCCGGCATCCATCATTGCGGGTTGCGCGTGAAGGCATAAATTTATCAATCGAGAGGCCTTGGGCCTCTTTTTTATGAAGTTAACCGTCATCTTGCACAATATCCGCAGCGTCCATAATGTCGGTTCTATTTTCCGCACGGCGGACGGCGTCCGCGCGGAGAAAATTTATTTATGCGGCATCACGCCGACGCCGCTCGGCCGGTTCGGTAACATCCGCCCCGATTTGGCAAAAGTAGCGCTCGGTGCGGAACGCTCCGTGCCGTGGGAATATGCGAAGAGCACCATGGCGGCAGTCAAAAAATTAAAAAAAGAAGGTTATAGGATTTTTGCGCTCGAGCAGGCGGCCGGCTCGGTAGACATAGGGTCGTCCGCTCTCCGGATCCCGCTCTCCGGCTCCTGTCTCATCCTCGGCGACGAGATCCGCGGCCTGCCGCCGTCCATTTTGAAATTGGCGGATCGGATTCTTGAAATTCCCATGCGCGGCAGGAAGGAGTCGCTGAATGTTTCGGTTGCGTTCGGCATTGCAGCGTACGCATTCCTCAAAAAAGATGAACAAGCTAAAAACGGCAAAGGTCATTAAAGCGCTCCGGGAAGGCGGGATGGGCGTAATGCCGACCGACACCATTTATGGCCTTGTGGGGTCGGCGCTCAACAAAAGGACGGTATACCGGCTGATCCGGCTGCGGCGCCGCGACTTAAAGAAACCATTCATCATCCTCATCTCTTCCGTGGGCGATCTGGAGTTATTTGATATAACTCCCGGCCGAAGGACGCAGGCATTACTCAAAATGTGGTGGCCGGGGAAGGTGAGCGTGATCATGCCGCTTAAAAGGGATCAGGGAATCAGGAGGGCATTCGCTTATTTGCACCGCGGGACCAACCGGTTGGCTTTTCGGTTGCCGAAGCCGGCATGGCTTAGGAATTTATTAAGTGAGACCGGACCGCTCGTTGCACCAAGCGCGAACCTGCCGGATAAGCCGGCGGTGAGGACGGTGCGCGAGGCAAAAAAATATTTCGGGAATCGCGTCGATTTCTACTGGGACGCCGGCAAATTAGAGCGGAAACCTTCCGCGCTGGTTCGGATCGATGGGCGGGGCGTTACAGTCCTGCGTCCCGGAGCCGCGGCGGGAATCTCCGTATTAAAAAATCATTAAAAAAACAACCGCTTCATTGCGATCGCGCAATAAGCGGACATTTTTGAATATGGTAGAATATTCATAATTCTTTATTTTTTTCTCATGAAATCCATGCCAGTCATCATTTTCCTCTCGGCGGCGCTTGTGGTCCTCGTACTGCTCTACCTGGGCTACCTTTTCTTTTTTCCGCACGTGAACCCGCCTCTTGTACAAAACGCGGTGATCATCGGGGACAATACGTTCGACGTGGAGATCGCTTCGACGACCATGGAAAAGACGCTGGGGCTTTCGGGGCGCAACGGGCTCGGCGCAAACCAGGGGATGCTTTTCATTTTCAGCGATCCGGGAGTGCAGCACTTCTGGATGAAGGATATGAAGTTTTCGATTGACATTATCTGGATCTCGGATGACCGGGTGGCGGGGTTTGTGCAGAATGCGGCGCCGGAACCCGGCGTGCCGCTCTGGAACCTGCAGATCTATAATTCGCCGGATTCCGTGGATAAGGTGCTGGAAGTGGATGCGGGGACAGTGGCAAAAGACAACATCAAAATAGGGGACAGCGTGAGCGTGCGGAGTTGATCATTGGCCTTTTCGTCGGGGCAAGGGGAAATTGAGAAAAAGGAGTCGGAAAGAGTATAATGAAGGTATGCTCCTCGATGACATCAAAAACTACGCCAAGCAGTTTGAATATGAACCGCTGGTCGAGAACGGGGCAAAACTGAAGAAATTCGGGAAATTTGTGGTCTGCGGGATGGGCGGATCGCACCTCGCGGCGGATATCCTGAAGGCCTGGCATCCGGAGGCGGATATCATCATCTGGCCGGGGTATGGTTTGCCGCGGCTGCACGACAAGGACCTGAAGGAACGGTTGGTGATCGTAAGTTCCTATTCCGGCACGACGGAGGAGGCGATTGACGCTTTCGGCGCGGCCCGGGCGAAACATCTGGCGGTTGCGGTGATTGCCGCGCGCGGGAAGCTCATTAACCTGGCGCAGAAATTCAAAGTGCCCTACGTGCAGATGCCGGATTTCCACATGCAGCCGCGCATGGCGACCGGCTTGAGTTTGAAGGCATTACTCGCCGTGATGGGTGAAAAGGCCTGGCTTGCGGAAGCCAAGACGCTTGCAACGCAGCTCCATCCGGCGCGTGAAGAGCGGCGCGGGAAGGATCTTGCGAAGCGGCTTTTCGGCAGCGTGCCCGTCATTTACGCTTCAATGAAAAATGCGGCCATTGCGCACAACTGGAAAATCAAATTCAACGAAACCGGCAAAATCCCGGCGTTCGACAATTTCCTCTCGGAGATGAACCATAACGAGATGACCGGGTTTGATGCCAAGATGCGGACCGCGCCCTTGTCGCGCCATTTCCACTTCGTGTTCCTGAAGGATGGCATGGACGACCGGCGCATCACGAAACGGTTCGGCGTGCTCGAGCACTTGCTCCACGACCGCGGCTTCAAGGTGGAAATCGTGCTCCTCGAGGGAAAGACCGAGCTCCATAAGATTTTCAACGCGCTCGTTTTCGCCGACTGGACGGCGTACCATACGGCGAAGCTCTACGGCGTGGAAGCGGAGCAGGTGCCGATGGTGGAGGAGTTCAAGAAATCGATCGGCTAACCGTTCCTATACGTTATGTCTGAATATTATAACCCGCACCGGGTTAAAAACTTGTTCAATCCGAAAAGCGAAGAGCCGTTCGTGGTGAGCCGGTCGGGCATCGATCTTTTTGTGCGCTGTCCGCGGTGCTTTTATATTGATAAACGATTAGGTACGGCAAATCCTCCGGGTTTTCCTTTCAGTTTGAACTCGGCCGTTGACGCGCTGCTCAAGAAAGAATTCGATGCGCATCGCGCAAAGGGGCTTGCGCATCCGCTGATGAAGGCCTATGGCATTGAGGCGATTCCTTTCGCGCACCAAGAGCTCGACGCATGGCGGGATTCGCTCCGGCGCGGCATCAAATATCTCCATGAACCGACCAACCTCATGATCCGCGGCGGCGTCGATGATGTTTGGGTAAGTCCGGACGGCGAGCTCATCATCGCTGATTACAAGGCGACCTCGAAAAACAAAGAAGTGACGCTTGATGCGGAATGGCAGGATGGCTACAAGCGGCAGATGGAAATTTACCAGTGGCTCTTCCGCAAGAACGGCTTCAAAGTTTCGGACACGGGCTATTTCGTCTATTGCAACGGCAACGCCGATAAAGAAGCGTTTGACGCAAAGTTGGAATTCGACATCAAATTGATTTCCTACAAAGGGAACGATGACTGGGTGGAGCAAACGATCTTTGATTTGCACGATTGCCTCATGTCGGAAACATTGCCGAAGCCCGGGGATGCCTGTGATTTTTGCGCATATTACGATGCAAGAAAAGGATTGGAAGCCAAATTTTAAGAAGAAGATCGCCTGGACCAGCCACGCGCAGGCGAAAATGAAATTTTACAAGCTTTCCCGGCAGCGCGTGCTGCGCGTTTTGCACAGCCCGAAGAGGATCGAAGAGGGCGTCGCGCCGAAAACGGTTGCCGCAATGCAGCCCGCGTCGGTAAAAATGGCAAGAGTGCGCTCTTCGGGAGCGGCTCCGGAGGGGCGCCCAAGGGAAACCTGGAACCAGGAGCTCTGGGTTATGGTCGAAGATACGGCCAAAGAGAGGAAAATAATAAGCGCCTGGAGGTATCCCGGCATGAGCAAGCCCCGAAGCGCCATAACGTTGGGCCATATGCGGCAGGAATTCGAAGAATACCAAAAGGGCGGCTTATCGGATTGATTCCGGCGCTATCGCATTTCCGCCGCGAGCCCTTGCCAAAAGGTTTATAATTTTCTATACTTTCTCCCATGGACTTAGCGGTCAAAATGCGCGAAGGAGACGGCAAAAAAGCTTCCGCCCTGCGGCAGGAAGGTTTTATTCCGGCAGAACTCTACGGCCACGGGTTGAAGAACAAGCACCTGGCCGTTCCGGCGCGGGAGTTCAATAAAGTTTTCAAGGAAGCGGGAGAAAACACCGTGGTCACTTTGCATACCGGCGCGGAAAAGCATCCGGTTTTGATCTACGACGTGCAGCGCGACTTTTTGACGGGCGAAGTGGCGCACGTGGATTTTTACGCAGTGAAAATGGATGAGAAACTGAAGGCGAAGGTACCGCTCGAATTCACGGGCGAGGCGCCGGCCGTGCGCGAGAAGGGCGCAGTACTCAATAAATCGATGACGGAAATCGAAGTCGAGGCATTCCCGCAGGACCTGCCGCACCGGCTCGCGGTGGACATTTCAGGGCTCGATGATTTTGGCAAGACCATTTACGTGAAGGATTTGGCGGTGCCGCGGGGCGTGGAAATTCTCGTGGAAGCGGAAACGGCCGTGATAACCGCGACGGAGCCGATGAAGGAAGAGGAGGTGGCGGCGCCGGCGCCGGAAGCAGCCGTCGGCGAGGTGAAGGTGGAAACAGAGGAAAAGAAAGCCGAAAGGGCTGCCGAGAAGGAGGCAAAAGAAGAGAAGTGATGAAAAACCGGCTCGAAGCGCCATCACGGCACTTCGGGCCGGTTTTTATAATCCGCGCGCGCGCGATCTAGTAATCCATGTTTGTTGCGGGATTGAAATTCACTTCATGAAAGCGTAGCATTGAAGTAGATGATGGTCGATGGCATCGAAAAAGAAGCAATCGAACAATTGGTTGCGAAACGCCATATGTCAAATATCTTGACATTTTATGCTTGACTTTCTGACACTACCGGATTATCATTGAAGCAATGAGTAAGGAACTCTCCAAAATCATCAGGAAAATCCGCACTGGAAAAGGATTTTCCCAGCTTGAAATTGCGCAAAAACTTGGCATTTCGCGGCCTTCTTATATTGCAATCGAGCAAGGGAAACGGGAATTGACCCTTAAGGAGGCGCAGGCGCTGGCGCAGATTTTTGGCATGGACTTGAAAGAAATGGAAAAAGGATTGGCCCCCAACAGTGAGAAATACAAGCAGATGATTCTCGCGTACCTACGGGAGGCGGTACCGGCAGATGGGAGGATTCCCAAAACGAAACTGGCAAAACTGCTTTACCTGGCGGATTTCGCCTGGTTTTACGACCATTTAGAGAGCATGAGCGGCATGCCGTATCGCAAGTTCCAGTATGGACCGGTGCCGGATATCTATTTCCGCGTGATCGATGAGCTCTTTGGCGAGGGAAAAATCAAAATAGAAAACACGGAAGACGGGGCAATGCTGATTTCGGAAACAAGAGGCGGACGCCGCGATGAACTTCCCGCATTAAATGCGGAAGAAAAGGAATTGATCAGAAAAATATCGAAAAAATGGAAAAACAAGCGGACGCAGGAAATCGTGGCGTTCACCCATAAGCAGTTGCCCTACATGGTTTCGCATGATGATGAGATTATCCCTTATGAGGTGATCACCCAGGAAAATCCCGAAGATGTCTATTGATTATGCCGTCATCATTGAAAAATTTGCCGAGCGCCACTATATAAAACGGTTTCAAAAGAAGTATAAAGGGGCGTGGGACGCAACGGTACGGGCCCTCATGCAGGAGTTCCGTGTTTTTGATGCCCTATTTGAGAAAAGCATTGCGGAAACGATTACGGATCGGGGAAGCGCAAAGGTTTGCAAGACCGAGTTCAAGATCTCCGGCACGCAGGAATCCCGGCATGGATCCGGAAACCGTTGCATTGTGGCAATAGAGAAGGAAACACGGGTCGTCCGCGTCCTTTTGGTTTATCATAAAAATGATTTGGGAGGCGAGAATGAAACGGCGCAGTGGAAGCAAATAATCAAGGAAAATTATCCGGAATATCGGGAATTGCTTTAACTTGGAATTTTGAAGCTCTGAACCTATGATGCGAAATTATTCCGGCGCCAGATAATCCGGCCCGTACGTGGCTACGCTGGAACTGCCCGCTCTTGCTTCCATTTCATAGTAATACGGCATATTGACGGCGCTGTCGACAACCTGCAGCGAATAACGGGTGGTGGGCAGGTTCTTTTCGGTCAAAAACGGTTGCCAGGGGCCGCCGGGGTTTGGCGAGCGCATGATGATCAACGTATCAATCTGCGGCGGGAGGTTTTGCCAGCCGATTTCGATGCCCTGATACGCGTGCTGGACCCAGAAGATCGGCGAGCCGCTGGCGGCATAGGCAACGATTTGCACCTGCGGATTGTAGTAAGGCGTTCCGGAAGGGGAGGATGTTATTGGATATTGGCTATTAGTTGGCGAAGAACTGGGATTCTGGTCATCCGATGGGGGAGTCGGGTTCGGGGAGAAGTTGTTATTATTTTGGTTCGATGATGTCGTTTGCTGGTTGCTGGTTGCTGGTTGCTGGTTGCTGGTTGCTGGTCCGGGCGGCATTCCGGTGGTCGAGGTTGTCACGGCGGGCGTGATGAAGCCCGAAGTCCAAAGCGTTTGCTGGTCGCCGGTCGCCGACAGCTGGTTTCCCGCAAACTCAAGCGTCGTCGTCGCGCCAATCGGCAATTTCCCGACCTGTTGCGCCGAAATGGCCGTGACGGCGTAAACCGAACAGCGCTCATACCATTTGCCGAGCGCGATTTCCCGGTTGCCGGCCGAAAGTTCTCCGGAGGAAAGCAGGATTTCCCGCCAGAGCGTCCAGGTCGAACTCGTGGTCGGATGCATCAGGGCCGAACAGAAAAGATCGAGCGCGGCGGTTTCAGCCGGCAGGTTGGCCCATTGCACGATGAGCGAGTTGCCGGTTTTGAGGTGGCGGATGGTGAGCGAAATGGAAGGCGGCGGCGGAGGACCGGGAGGAGGTTGCTGCTCATTGCCGGCCACCGGCTGCTGGCTGCTTGTTGATCGAAAAAATGCCGATCCGCCGATGGCAAGAAAGAAGACGAGAAGCGCAAGGCCGAATCCGCCGATGGTGAAAAGGAAAAATTTTCGGGACATTTGTTTTTTATGGCGCAATGGCTAACGACGCAGCGATGACGAGTGAACTCATTGTGTCACTGCGCCATTAATTTGATGCTCTCTTCTATTTTACAATATTGCCATGCCGGTATGGTACAATGAACCATATGGACGACTTACCTCCGCTGATTTTGGTGGTGGACGACGAAGAGAACTTCCGTGAAATTTTCCGGACCAAGCTTACTGCGGCGGGCTTTCGCGTTGAGACAGCCGTGAACGGCGCGGAAGGGGTCCAGAAAGCGAAACAATTGAAGCCGAAACTGGTGCTTATGGACGTAAAGATGCCCGTGATGGATGGCGCGGCCGCAGCGCTTGCCTTGCGCGAGGATCCCGAAACAAGGAATGTCAAAGTGGCTTTTTTGACGAGCTTGGGCGACCCGCGGGCGGATATGCGGCCGGTTGATGACGCGTTTTCGAAGGATTTCGGCGCCGATCAGTATCTCAAAAAGACCGATGACCTGGATATGCTCGCGGGCAAAGTGAAGGCATTGCTAGGATGAACCCTGATAGCCGGTAATAATTTCTGAGTCGTATATAATAAATAGGCCTTTGCCGTCCCGGGCGCGATCGCGGGATCCGGAGGTTTTAATTTGAAATGCCGAATTCCGAACACCAAAACGATTCCGCCATTCCCACTATCCTCGTTGTCCTTGGCGCCACGGGCGACCTGATGGCGAAAAAAATCGTCCCGGCGGTCTTTAATTTGCATGCCAAGAAGGAATTGCCGCCGAAGTTCGAATTTGTCGGCGTTTCGCGGCGCGACTGGACGGATGAGGACTTCAGGAAACATGTCCGGGGGATTTTGGATGCGAAAGGCCTGGCATCCGATGTCCGGCGGACGCCGGACATCGGATCATTTTTGGACTTGACCTGCTATCATCGGTTGGCTTTCGGCCAACTTGCCGATTATGCGGCGCTCAAGGAAAAACTGGAAAAAATCGACGCGCGCTGGGGCGTTTGCACGAACAAGCTTTTTTATCTTTCCGTGCCGCCGCAATTCTACGATGAGATTTTCGAGAATCTGCATCGGAGCCATCTGACGGACCCGTGTTCGCCGGAAGAAGGGTGGACGCGCGTGATCGTCGAAAAACCGTTCGGCAGCGATGAAAAAACCGCGAAGCAGCTCGATGCCAAGCTCGCAAAGCTTTTTAAGGAAGAGCAAATTTACCGCATCGACCATTATTTGGCCAAGGAAATGCTGCAGAACATTTTGGCGTTCCGGTTTGAAAATAATCTTTTTGAAAATGAATGGAATGCGGAATTCATCGAACGCATCAATATCCGGATGTACGAGACAATTGGCGTGGAGGATCGCGGAGCGTTTTACGACGGCGTTGGCGCCCTGCGGGATGTCGGGCAAAACCATCTGTTGCAGATGCTTGCGCTCGTAACCATGGAGCGGCCTCTCCTTCATCAAGGCCGCGGAGAGCAAGCCGCTGGATTTGGCGCCGAAGCAGTGCGGGCGGCCCGTGCCGATATTTTGGAGCGGCTTGAAATTCCGACGCTGAAGCAGGCCGCCGACCGGTCGTTCCGGGCGCAGTATGACGGCTTTCAGCTGATTAAAGGTGTCGCTCCGGATTCCCAAACCGAAACCTATTTTAAGATCCTCGGTTTTCTGGACCATCCGCGCTGGGCCGGCGTGCCGATCTATATGGAAAGCGGCAAGCGGTTGCGGGAGGACGTGAATGAGATCGAAATCCTGCTTGGAGGCGGAAAAAATAAAGTGATTATCCAGATTGAACCGACGGAAAGCATCACGGTGGTTTTTTGTTCAAAAAAGCCGGGGCACGGATTCGAAACGGAAGAGCGCCGGCTGACATTTGATTTTCGCGAGGGTAAACCGCGGCCGCAATATACGGAAGAATACGAAAAGCTGATTCTGGATTGCATCGCCGGCGACCAGACGCTCTTCGTGTCGAGCCGCGAAATTGCCGCCATGTGGAGGTTTACGGATCCGTTCAGCAAGGCGTGGAACAGGGAACAAGAGACGGGGAAAAGGGAAGTTACAGCCCTAAACCATTATCGACCCAATTCTGATGAAATAATCATAAAAGCAGAAGAAAAGTTGAATTCCCTGTCCCTTGTCTCATGTTCCCTGTCTCTCGCCCTCATCGGCCTCGGCAAGATGGGCGCGAATCTTGCGCGGAACTTGCGCGAGCACGGCTGGCATGTCGTCGTATATAACCGCACCCCGGAGAAAACCGCAGAATTGGAAAAAGAAGGTTTCGAAGGCGCGCGGAGTCTGGAGGAGTTGGTCCGAAAGGTATCCCATTCTCCATTCTCCATTCCCCATTCTCCTCGGATGTTTTGGCTCATGGTGACCGCCGGCAAACCTGTCGACGACCTATTATCCAATCTCATGCCGTTGCTCAAGAGAGGCGATATCGTGATCGACGGCGGGAATTCGTTCTTTGAAGATTCCATGCGCCGCGCGAAACTGCTCGAGAAAAAGGGCATAAAATTCCTTGATGCCGGCGTTTCCGGCGGGCCATCGGGTGCACGGAACGGCGCCTGCATGATGATCGGCGGCGACCGCGAGGCATTCGGAAAATTAGAGCCGCTCTTCCGCGACGGCTCGGTTCCGGGCGGCTATGCCTATTTCGGCAATGCTGGCGCGGGCCATTTCGTTAAAATGGTCCACAACGGCATCGAATATGGCATGATGCAGTCAATCGCGGAAGGGTTCGCGCTCATGAAGAAATCTCCGTTCAAATTGGACCTTGCACAGGTTGCGCGCATTTATCAACATCAAAGCGTCATTGAATCGCGCCTCGTTGGCTGGCTCGAGAGCGGGTTCAAGGAGTTCGGTCAGGACTTGAAAAAAGTCTCCGGCACGGTGAATGCGACCGGCGAAGGCGAGTGGACCATAAAAACCGGCAAAAAATGGGGAATGAAACTCGCCGTGATCGAGGACGCTTTCAAATTTCGCATGAAATCAAAAAAGTCGCCGAGTTATATCGGTAAGATTTTATCGGCGTTAAGGAACCAGTTCGGCGGCCACTCCATAAAATAAAAAGGCGCCGCGGAGATGCGGCGCAGAGAAGCCGGGATTAATCATCGGGCTCGGGGTCGTATGCTGTCTTGATCAGGTTCCAGTCCTGGGGAACCTGGCCAGCATTGGCCATGGCAGCCCTGCAGTTCGGGCAGTCGGGCGGAGTCGCTTCGGTCGGTTCGCGCATCAAAAAGATATGGCGCCGGCAGGAACTGCAATTCACCATGACCATGCCGACGGTGCTTTCGTATCCTTGCGCTACCCACACGGCTGCAGTAGGCGGCGGCCCTGCGAATTCAGTGATCATATTGTAAAGCTCCCGAGGGAATTGTAATCTTGGTAATACCAGAGGTCAATGGAACATAGGCATAAAAAAATCGCAATCCTCGGTTTCGGCAAAGAAGGATATTCGGCGCTCCGGTTTTTGCGGCGCGAACCGCGGTACCGGCATTCTGATATTTGGATCCTTGATAAGAATGAAAATATAAAGCTGCCCCGCGGCGTTTTTTCACAGCTCGGAGAACATTATCGGGAAGGCCTGGATCGCTTCGACCTCGTCATCCGTTCGCCGGGGATCTGTTATAAAGCATCAAACGCGACCAGTCCGACCAGAATCTTTTTCGAACATTGCCCGGCGCCGATCATCGGCGTGACGGGGACGAAGGGAAAGGGAACGACGTCAACGTTGATATATAAGATTCTGAGGGAATGGAGAATGGAGAATGGAGAATGGAATAAAGTTTTTCTCGTGGGGAATATCGGGAAACCGGCACTGGATATCCTGCCGAAATTGGATAAGAAATCAATTGTTGTCTATGAAATGTCGAGCTTCCAATTGGTCGACTTGAGACAGAGCCCGCATATCGCGGTGGCGCTCATGATCACTTCGGAACACCTTGATTGGCATAAGAACGTCAAAGAATATCGCGACGCGAAATCGAATATCGTGAGATACCAGCAAGCAAAAGATTTCGCAGTGTTGGCGCAGGATTATCCAGCAAGCCGGGCTTTCGCAAAATTGACTAAGACAAGCATTTTTTCATTCACCCGAAGCGCTGCGCTAAAAAAGGATTATATCCGACGATCGTCCAATCTAATCCTTCGGGGCGCATGGGTTGAGGACGGCTGGTTCTACTTTTCGGATGGAAAAAAGAAGGAGAAAATTTGCGCGACGGCGGATCTGCAGATACCCGGCGAGCACAACTGGGAAAACGTCGGCGCGGCAATCACGGTGGCGAAGATTCTAAAAGTGCCGAACGGGGTCATTGCGGAAACGATCCGCAGGTTCAAAGGATTAGAGCACCGGCTCGAATTTGTCGCAAAAAAAGACGGAATCCGCTTCTACAATGATTCATATTCCACGACGCCGGAAACGGCGATTGCCGCAATCAGAGCATTCAAGGAACCGAAAATCCTGATCCTCGGCGGTTCATCAAAGGGCAGTGATTTCAGGGAATTGGGAGAGGTCATTTCGAAATCGGGCAGCATCCGGGGAATCATCGGGATCGGTGTCGAATGGAAAAGGATAAAGGAGGCAATTCCGACGCGAAGGCGGAAGGCCATTTCCGCAGATAGAATTTCGTCGCAGGCCGCCGGCCATGAATCAGCGATCCCGGTCGTCGAGAACTGCAAAACCATGAATCAGATCGTCCGGGCCGCAAGAAAGCTCGCAAAACCGGGCGATGTAGTCCTCTTGTCGCCGGGTTGCGCCTCGTTCGGAATGTTTAAGAATTACAGCGACCGCGGCGTGCAGTTCAAGCGAGAGGTGAATGGTGTATAATGAGAAAAATGGAAAATGTATAATGGAGAATGTGTAATGGGTTGACCCATTCTACATTCTTCGTTATACATTCTACTTGATTATCAAATGGCTAAAACACGCATTGCAATCAACGGTTTTGGGCGGATCGGGCGGCTCTTTTTCCGGGCGGCGTTTGGATTGGAAAATGTCGAGATTGTGGCCATCAATGACCTTGGCGACGTGGAAAATTTGGCCTATCTTCTGAAGTACGATACGGTGTACGGCCGGTATGGCAAGGCGGTGATGGCTAAACCGGCGGCGGGCGGGGAACCGGGAACCCTGGAAGTGCAGGGAGCGCAGATAAAATTTTTACAGATAAAAGATCCGACCCAGTTGCCGTGGAAGGACCTCGCGATCGACATCGTGGTAGAATCGACCGGTTTGTTTGATTCCTATGAAAAATCAAAAGTGCATCTCGAAGCGGGCGCGAAGCGGGTCGTGATCACGGCGCCGGCGAAGGATGCTGACGGTGATATGGGTAAAACGGTTTTGATCGGCGTGAATGAGGACCAGTTCAAGACCTGCCCGATCACCTCAAACGGTTCCTGCACAACGAACTCGGCCTCGCCCGTAATCCAGGTGCTTTCCGAAAATCCGGGTATCGTGAAGGCGACGCTTTCAACCGTGCATGCCTACACCGCGACGCAAAGTTTGGTGGACGGCCCGATCCGCGGCGGCCATGATTTCCGCAAGGGCCGCGCGGCGGCGCATAACACGGTGCCTGAAACGACGGGTGCCGCGATTTCCGTCGCTCGCGCGATCCCCGAACTGAAGGACAAGTTCGACGGCGTGTCGTTCCGCGTGCCGAACATCACCGGCTCGATTTCGGACATCACCTTTATTGCCAAGAGGCCGACGAGTGTCGAGGAGATCAACCAGATTCTGACCGATGCGGCAAATTCCGAGCGCTGGCAGGGGATCCTGAAAGTGACGACCGACCAGCTCGTCTCATCCGACATTATCGGCGAACCCTACGGCGCCATCGTACCGCTCGACCTTACGAAAGTCATCGATGGGGATCTCGTAAAAGTGTTAAGCTGGTACGACAACGAGAGCGGGTACGTGAGCACATTGGTGAAACACATACAGAAGGTGGTCGAAGTACTTTGAGGATATTTGAAATCAAAATACCATAATCCCGCAAATCAGCCGCAACCCGGAGGGCTCTGGCCAAATGCGGCAATAGCTGCGTTCCAAGGAATCCGCAGTGCGCCCAGCACAGCGGATTTC
Source organism: Patescibacteria group bacterium (assembly GCA_028865305.1). Lineage (GTDB taxonomy): Bacteria > Patescibacteriota > Minisyncoccia > UBA6257 > 2-01-FULL-56-20 > REEB161. Next base: position 21,705 of record JAGWKM010000003.1, read on the forward strand.
TTGTGTCTTGTTCTTGCCGCATTTGACCGAGAGCGCGAGCGGAAGATTTTCGAGATGGGGGTCTGCTTTGCCGCCTGGATTCAAGTATGCCGGGGTGGAATAGAAAAGTCCGGTATCAATTGTCCCTTGCCCATTTCTTTGCTCTTTCCGCAAGTGCATCAAGAAACTCGTGTTTCCCATGACTGTAGGATCGATAATCGTTCGGATATTTATTCAATAGTTTCTGCTTGAGCGCCTCGTATGCCTTAACTGTTTCAGGATGCGCGCGGAGGTAGTCGCGGATATTAAGAATACGCGGCACATGTTCATGGTTCTTTTTAAAGAAATGGATGTTATAGAGCTTAGTTTCTCCTCTAAATTTTTCGAGCAAGCGGCTATTCGGTTTTACATAATTCGAGCGGAATACATAACCCAGCTTTTCAAATTTCGTTTTAGCACGGTCAAGTGCATGAAATTCTTTGACGATAACAAGCATATCCACGATCGGCTTTGCACTCATGCCTTTTACCGATGTGCTGCCGACATGATGGATTTCCAGAGCCGCTTTGCCTAAAACTCGCTTAATTAATTTCTCTTGTATACGAAAACGCCGCTGCCAATTTGCGGTGTATTTTTCTACGGAGTAATTTCTTGTCATGACTTAAATATTGGAATCTTTAATTCTTTCGCTTCTTTCTTTAAAAATTCTTGGATAATCCTGGTGTTTTGGAATTGCATTTTATGAAAGGCATCTTTTTTGCGGTGAATAAAAAATTGGCGTTTGTGCTCTTGTATTGGCGGTGCAAGAAAAATTAGTTTGCTGGTTTTAATAAACCTTTTAGGATCAAGAAAGGCTGCTTCAAGTACAAATCCCTTTTTATGTTTCTTTATCTGCTTGGCAATGGTCGGATCGAGCGCCTTCCGCACATTTAAGAGCCCCGTGATGATATTTTTTTTCGTTCGTCTGCCAATTGCCTGATACGCTTCCGTGGTCGCCAAAAAATAAAAAGGGTGCTTCGGCAATATCTTGCCTTTTTGAGCGATGCTTCTGAAAGCATCCGCTTCAATGTGCGGTAATCTCAATTGCTTGGCGAGCTTGCGTGCCAACGCCGTTTTACCTGATCCGGGAACGCCATAAACGATAATTCTCCTTTCTCTCATTTCCGTTATTTTACCAAAGTTTTCTTCTAAATCTGAATTCGCAATAGCTTGTGAACTCGGATTTGGAGCGGGCGACTTTCGTCGCCCGCCATTACTGTTAGAGTGTGAGTTCCATCGGAATTCCTTTGATTACTACGGTGCCCCTGCCCCTGCAGTCGCAGCATTGTCCTGGCTGGATGGGAACGCCGTCAACCACATACAGAATGCCAGTGCCGTTGCACCTGAAGCAGGTTACCCGTCGCGACATTGGAAAACCTCGGATCAGCTGGATGGGCTTCGGTCTTCTTTTTCCTCTCATCGAGTTTGCCCTTCCTAGAACGAAACTTGGGCGAAGCCCTTGCGGGTATGAGCTGAATAGTTGATCTCGATCGGCACCTGCTCGAGGAGCACCTGATGCGGGCGAGGCTGTACGATTTTGCAAACCCCTCTGATGGAATACGCGCCACCTTCTTCGGCGCGGTAACGACCGATATTCGTTACGGCAACGAGAAGATGAGCCTCTTTCCCATTCCATTGGGTGGTAAAGCGCGGTCGTGGCGCTTCGCCGGGATAGTCCTCGTCGTGAAACAGGGATTCGGCTAGCAACCATCGGTCGGGGCCTTTTGTAATCTCTAAACGTTCGATCTGCATATACTCTCCTAAAGTTTCCATTTGAGGCTGGAAACCATGGCCTTTTACCTATCCTCTTCGGTAGGCAACCCGCCTATACGGGCGGGAATTTCAAGGTTCTAGGCCTATTTTACCATGCCCTTGACAAATGTCAAGCTACTATGCTAGAATATGGACAGCTAAATCCTGAACCCGTATGGGCAGGTTCCCGCAAGGGATTTCAAAAGAAAGGAGATGCGGGCAAGTGTATTCGCCGACACCAAAGGCGGAACCGAGTTCGGCCTCTGCAAGCTCGAAAATCGGCGGATGCTGACTGAAAATCAGATGCGCAAGGTAGCCGCCGATCACAAGTTCCGGTTCCTCGAGAGCGGCATCTTGTCCGTTCGCGACGGCCGAAGCGAAAGTTACATGATCGGCTGCTGCTGATCGCGGGAGCGACCACTCGCTCCCTATGTATATATTCCTGATCACGATCGAACTAGCCGCCGCAGTCGCATTCGGATATGTCTTTGGCTTGGCCATATGCATATGGCTGGACCACAGGCAATCCAAACGAAACCAGTAAGCGCAACAAGGGTTGAGGCCCCGACAAAAGACCTCCCGCAACTTCGGTTGCGGCTTCCACCAGAGGAGATAATCGAATCTTTTGCGGTGGGAGCTTGCACAGTCCCAAAATTCAACAGCACCTTAAAGGAGAAGAAATCATGACGACGACCAGTTTGATCACCGGAACCGTGGCGGGCTTCGCGCTCGTCATTGACCCCGCCAACGAAAAGGGCAAGCGCGAGCGGATTGAATGTCCGGACTTCGCCTCGATAAAAGCTCGTGTTTTGCAGCTCCATCGGGAGAATGTCGCGGCCTACAACGCCGATCCGCGGAACTACGACCCCATCGAGACGCATTACTTCACCCTCTACCGTCGCGACGACAACGGCGCGACCGAGGAGGATCAGGCCTTCGACCTGTCCGGCAATACTAACGTCGGCGATGCCGCGCACAAGAAGTTCTGCAAGTGCGGCAAGTCGAGCTGGTGGAAAAACCGCGAGGGATGGTCGCAGAGCCCGTCGTACACCTGCGAGGACTGCAACAAGCCGGAAGACGACGGCTACGGCGGCGACTTCAGCGACTACGATGGCGGCCAGGAGCGGGAATACTAACGCCGCTCCAAGCCGAGCTTGACCGGATTTGTCAGGCAACCGACCAGAAATGGCCGGTTTATTTTTTATTACATTCATCCGGAAATTGAGTATCAGGACCGGCGGGATTGCCGAATAATCCGGCTCTTTTTGCACATGCGGCTTTCTCCTTCTGGGGCGGGGTATGTTATTATTTTATGAACGGAGGAGCTGGGTTTTTTCGTAATGAATTGGGCATTTATACGCAGCAGAATGGAGAATGCATAACCCTCTCCATTCTCCATTCTCCATTCTCCATTCTCCATTCTCCATTCTCCATTCTCCATTCTCCATTCTCCATTCTCCATTCTCCATTCTCCATTCTCTTTTTCTACTTCTCCACAATGACCATTTTTCTCGGCGCGGACCATCGCGGCTTCCGCCTTAAAGAACAATTGAAGGCAACCTTGAAGACCGACGGCTATAAGATCGAGGATCTCGGCGCGAACGAATACAACGGCAACGATGATTATCCGGACTATGCGCGCGCCGTCGCGCAGAAGGTGGGCGAGGCGCCGGAGGAGAACCGTGGGATTTTGATCTGCGGATCCGGCTCGGGCGTTGATATTGTGGCGAACAAGTTCAAGGGTGTGCGCTCGGTGCTCGCGATGTCTCCGGACCACGCGTACATGGCGCGGCACGATGATGACGTAAACGTGCTTGCGATCGCGTCGGATTTCACCGACGAGCCGGCGGCGCGGAGCATGATGCGGTCATTCCTCACGACGCCGTTTGCGAAGCTTGAAGACAGGTATACGAGGAGATTGAGGAAAATCGAGGAGATCGAGTCGGGAAAATAGCAATGGCGGCCGGCCGGGAAAATTATTTCCTTCTCGAAAAGTGGAAAAAGGCGTCGAGCCCCAGATACTGGCCGGCTTTGGCAAAGATGATGATGAGGAGGCAGAGGATCAGGATTACGCCGTCGTTGATGAACTGCGCAAGCGTGAGGTTCGCGTAATGCACGACCGGCAAATAGCCGATGACGGTGAGCGCGATGCCGGCGGCCGAGGCGAGCGTGGTCAAAAAACCGACGGCGAGGCAGATGCCGGCGAGGAGGAACGCCCAGGACGAGAATGGGTGGAGCCAGGCCGTCGCGGCGGCATTCGAGGTATCCATGAACCGATAGAGCTGGCCGAAGGACTGTTTTTCAAGCTCCGGCACCAGGGATCCGTTCCAAAGGGTGCTCCAGCCGAGATAAAAGAAATCCAGGCCGAGCGCGACGCGGAGGAGGAAAACAAGGAACCGGAGGTGGTGCGGGAGTTTGGTGCCTTGCGGGAGGTTCATTGTATAATCAGTTTATCATATCCGATAGATGACGGAGAACGGAGCATAGAGAATGGGGTATAGCATAGGTTGCCCATTCTCCATTCTTCGATCTCCATTCTCCGTTATTCATTCTCCATTCTCCATTCTCCATTGCCCATTCTGCCTCCCCATGGAAGATTATAAAAAACACTCGCTCGGACATCGGGCTTTCACCCGCTTCTTTTTCAAGAAGATCAGGCCGTTTATAGTCGTGCTTATTATCACGCTTGCGGCTTGGTACGCCGAACGCTGGGTGCCGTTCGTTTACGTCCCTTATGCCGACTACGCCGTCATGCTGTTATGGGTAGTCACCCTGCTCGCCTTGCTCCTTACCTTTTTATACGCCTATCTGGAATACCGGTATTATACTTACACTTTCACCGATGAAGCATTCATCATCACCTACGGCTATATGGTGCGGAACGAGGTCGCGGCGGTGTACCACCAGATCCAGAACGTGAACCTTCGGCGGAGCGTGCTTGACCGGTTTATGGGCGTGAGCGAGGTCGTGATCCTGATGGCCGGCATCGACCGCGAGGACCGGAGGAACCAGATTTCACTGCCGGCAATCGGCAAGACGAAAGCGCGGATCGTCCAGAAAGAGCTGCTCCAGCGCGCGAGGAAACACTTCATGGTAAATTCCTGATCTCTCATTTAAAAAGGAGAGATCATGCCTCCTTGGCCAGCCATCATTCCCGTTTTCCTGCTTCAGGAGTTCGCTTCGGTTGCCGCGCTCCTCGCGTTCGCCTATGGTCACGGCGGGGATCTTTTGGCGCTCCATTTTGCCTGGGTCGCGGCGACCTTCGTTGACCTTTTCGCCGGATACCTGGTCGGGAAATGGCTTGGCGACCGGTTCCGGAATGCGCGCTTGAGACAATGGCTCCAGCGCTTCGCGGAAAAATGGCAGGGTCGGGTGGGCAAAAGCGGGCAGGCGCTGTCGCTCCTGTTTTTGGGGTTTCTTTTGTATCCGTATCTCGCCGCGTTCATCGCGGCCTGGGCCGGCGTGTCGCTGAACGATGCGGTCTTTTACCTTTTGCTTGGCAATATCGCCTGGTACCTTTTCGCATGGGGCGCGGCCATCGGACTCACGGCTCTCGTGCCGAATTTCGAATGGCTGATCGTGGTCATCATCAGCCTTGCGATCGCATTGAGCGTGGTATTCGAGCGGATTCGCCGGAAGGTGTTTTAACGGGGAAAAAAGAAAAAAAGGAACAAAGGAAAAAGAGAACGGGATGTCTTCCTTTTTCTTCCTATTTTACGTAGAACACGCTGCTGCTCGGCGTGCCTTTCGGAATTTCACCGGTCTCGTCAGGCAGAAGATAGGTGATATGGCGCGCCAGTTGCGTTGACGTAGTGAACGAATCGGTCACGAACATCACGGTTTCCGCCGGCACCGGAATGCCGCGCGCGATGACGCCGCCCGCTTCGACAACTACGTATTTCGGCTCACCCAGCGGCAAGGCGTTGATTTGGTTCCCGATCGCAACGTAATCTGCGTTGAAAGCTCCCGGCACGTTTGAATTTTCGGCCCAGACGACGAAGTAATCATAGTAGGCATAAATCGCAACGGCCGCCAAAAAAACAGCCGCAATCACCGGAGGGAGCCATTGAAGACGATCTTTAAAAAAGACGGCCCTTAAGGATCGATACGCCCAAATGCCGCCGATGGCGGCAAAGATCACGGTTGGCGGCAGCATGAGAATCGACCGGAGCGCGTGCGGGATGCCTTCGTCCGACGCGGCGGCGGGAAGGAGCGCAAGGAGGAACCAGGAGAGGAGAAGCGAAGTGACAAATGACAAATGACTCATGACAAACGAACGCCTTGATTTCCAAAGCTGATAAATGCTCCAGATGATTCCGGTTATAAATAATATTCCCACGGGCCACCAGAGTTCCGGCGCGCTCGCGATGTTCTGCCGCCAATTGTTGTCGCCGCGGACATTCAGCATAAGCAAAGTTTTCGCGACATTTGTCATGAAGTCGCCGATCGGATTTTTCGCGTTGGTAACCGCAATTTGCGACGTCCTGCCGAAGAAATCACCGGGATGCTGGAGGAAGTAGACGCCGATCGGCAGGGCTATGATGAAAGCGGCGAAACAGAATAAAAGCATTTTTTTCCAAAAGCCCGGCGTTTTCCGGAAGAACGGGATGAAAAGCAAAAAGAGCAGGGGAGTGATGCGGTAGGCGATGTAGGTGTAAAAACCGAGGCCGTAGATGATGCCGGCGGAGATGATACAGAGCATGGAGAATGGAGAATGGAGAATGGAATATTCCCCGTTCAGTCCTCCGTCCTCCGTCCTCCGTCCTCGGAGCCCCTTCAGCAAAAAATACACTGCCCAAACGAGGCAAAGCGGCGCCAAAATTGCCCGGAATCCGATCCTCGAAAAAATGATATGCCAAAAACTGGTTGCGAGGAGAAAAGCGGAGAGGAGGGCAAGCACAGGACCCGGAAATTCGAACCCGGAGAATGGAATGCTGCCGGCTTCCGTTTCCGGGCTTCCGCTTTCCCTTTTTTTAAATAACTCCGCAACCAGGAAATACATTCCGAACACCGTGAGTATTCCCGCAATCGCCGCCGGCAGGCGGACGACCCACGGCTCATGCCCGAACCATTTGATGAAAAAGACCAATATGTTCACGTAAAGCCCTTCCCGGCCGTTGTCCTCGACATAGAACGGCTGGAACGAAGCGGTGCCGTGGACGATTTCGAGCGCATTGTTGCCGTCCATCGCCTCGTCCGGATAAAGTCCCGGAGGTGTCGCCGTGATGTGATATAATCGAAGGAAGGCGGCAAATACAAGGATACCGACGAGCAGCAGAACTTTAATGCCGGTGCGCATAGTACCAGTATAGCATCTATAAAATTACTAATATCTAATTAATAATTAATAACGAATGTCCAAGGTTAAATTTCCAACGGACATTCGGTCATTATCCATTCGTTATTAATTATTAATTAGAAATTTCCCCAACAATCCATTCGTTATTAATTAGATATTATTAATTAGAAATTTACCTCTCATGGACCAGCCCCAATCTTTCGAACAGCGCCTCGAATCCGATATGCACCAGCTTGCGGAGCAGGTTGCGGCCCAGCGCGAACGGCCGGAAATGAAAGGCATGCGCGAGCAGGAGCTTTTAAAAGAGGCAATCCGTGCTTTTCCGGGCGTCCCGCGGCCGCCGCAGGAATTGAAAGCGCAAACATTGCCGCAATCGCCTTCGGCCGCCGCAATGAGCCCTTTGCCGGCCTACGCGCAATCCGCTTCGCCTGAAACAAAATTGGAGATCGAGCACCTGATTGAGGTCGCGTTCAGCAAGGGAGTGGTCGAAGCATTCGCAGAGGCGGAAAAATCATCGTATTTCGTGGAGGACGCGCTTGTGGACGCCCTCGCCGGAAAGTTGTATCCGATTTTGCAAGCGAAAAAATTGATAAACTAATGTAATGGTCAGTCCATTTGTCATTTGTCATTTGTCATTTGTCATTTGATCACCCATGGCTTCCCCCGGCTTTTTTTCAAAGATGTTCGACCGGATCTCCGTGCAGGAACGGATCAATTTCGCGCGGCATCTTTCGCTTGTCGTGAAAGCCGGACTCCCCGTTTTCCAGGGACTGAAGATCATCGAGGGGCAGACCGAATCGCCGGTCTTGAAGCGTGTCGTGCAAAGTTTGCTCGAAGACGTGCAAAACGGGAAATTCCTTGCTGACGGCCTGCAGAAATTCGAGCACCTTTTCGGCGGTTTTTTCATCAACATTGTCCGCGTCGGCGAATCGAGCGGCACGCTTTCCAAAAACCTGCTCTACCTCGCCGACGAACTGAAGCGTTCCAAGGATCTCCAATCGAAGGTCCGTTCGGCGATGATTTATCCGATGGTCATTTTAGTCGCGACGCTCGCGGTCGCCGGTTTCCTCACGTTTTATATTTTCCCCAAGCTTATTCCGGTCTTTTCCGGCATGAAGGTGCAGCTGCCGATCACGACCCAAATCCTTCTCAAATCCGTAAATTTCCTCCAGGCGGACGGATTGTATCTTTTGGCGGGAATCATCGTTTTTGCGATCTTCGTCCGCATCGTTTCGAAGCAGGTAACTTTCGTGAAGTATTTCCTGAGCCAGGTCTTGTTTTTCATTCCGGTCGTTTCAAACCTCACGGTCAGCGTCAATATGGTGAACTTTACGCGCGTGCTCGGTTTGCTTTTGAAAAGCGGCGTGAAGATCGTCGAGGCGATCCAGATCACCGGATCCACTTTCAGCAATCTTGTCTATCAGCGGTTCCTGGTTGAGGCGGCGGAGGAGATTAAGAAAGGCGGCCAGCTCGGGCTTTTCATTGTCAAATACAAGCGTTATTTCCCGCCGCTCGTTTCCGGCATGGTGCAGATCGGCGAGAGCACCGGCAATCTTGAGGAAAACCTGGAATACCTTTCCACATATTACGACGAGGAAGTGGATGCGAAGCTGCATGCCCTGACTTCGCTCATCGAGCCGATCATGCTGCTCTTCATGGGCGGCCTCGTGGGATTCGTGGCGTTGTCGATCATCACGCCCATATATTCAATTTCATCAGGAATCCAGTAATGAGTTGTCGTCCTGGGCCTGGCCCGGATCCAGGGCGTTGAAAAATGACTGATTAATAATATCTAATTAATAACGAATGGATTGTTGGGGAAATTTCTAATTAATAATTAATAATTAATAACGAACGCCTAATGCTCGAATGTCCATCAGACATTTCTCCTTGGATATTCGTTTTAATTATTAATTAGACATTATTAATTTCAAACCTCGATCCCGGCCTGCCTGCCGGACAGGCATGCTCGGAGACCGGGATGACAGAATAATATGGAATTCAGAAAAGCCACCTCCCTCATCGATCTCATCATCGCCATTGCCATCATCGCCCTCCTCTTCGGCGGCGTCTATCTGGTGTACTTTTCCATTATCTCGGCGGCAACGAACGTCGGGGCGCGGACGGCAGCAAGCGAAGCGATTGGGAACGAATTGGAGATGATCAGAAACCTTCCTTATGCGGATGTCGGCACGGTGGGAGGAATTCCGGCGGGCGTCATCCCGCAGAACCGGACGAGCACGATCAATAACTTCACGATTGCGCTCCGAACGACGGTGTTCAATATCCACGATCCGTATGACGCCGCCTCCGGCAGCGTGCCGAATGCCGACTACAAGCTCGTGACCGTGACGGCCAGCTGCCCCACGTGCGTGCATTTCGTTCCGATGGGCATCACGACTACCGTGGCGCCGCCGAACCTCCAGGCGGCCGCGGCGCAAGGCGGCGTTATCATCGTGAATGTGCTCGATGGGAACGGCATCGGCGTTCCGGGCGCAGAGGTGCAGGTGGTGAACGCTTCCGTCACGCCTTCCATCGATCTTACCGATTTCACGAACGCAAGCGGCATCCTCGAATTGCTTGGCGTTCCCACGAGCACGCAGGGATATTACCTTTCGGCGACAAAACCTGGATGGTCCCTCGATCAAACCTACGCGCCGGGCTCGCTCGGCAGTTCGACGCCGGTGAGCCCGAACGTCACGGTGGCGTCGCAGACAATCTCGAGCGTTTCGTTTTCTATCGATGCCCTGAGCCAACTTACCGTTCAGACGCTTACGGACCGCTGCGTGTCCGTGGGGAGCGAGCCATTTACGGTGACCGGTTCGAAACTGATCGGCACGTCGCCGGATATTTTCAAATTTTCCACAAGTTCCGAAACAAATGCGAGCGGTACGGTGACCTTTTCCCCGATCGAATGGGATTCTTATAATCTGGCGCTTGCCGATGCCGCCCGGGATGTCGCGGGTACCATCCCGTTCAATCCGGTGGCCATGAGTCCGAGTTCGAGCCGGCTTTTCCAATTCATTTTACGGCCGGCGGCAAACCCTTCGCTCCTTGTGACCGTCCAGGATGCGGCGACCGGCGCCGGAATCCCGAATGCGACGGCAACGGTTTCTTCAAATGGTTATTCGGCGGCGCTCGTCACTAGCCACGCGGTCTTTTCGCAAACCGATTGGTCCGGCGGGCAATACGCAAGCCAATCCGGCGGTATCAACGCGAACGTGTCCGGCGCTTTGTCGCTCGCGCTGAACGCTTCCGGAACTTATAATACCGGTTCGACGGAATGGCTCATTTCAAACACCTTCGATGTCGGCGGAACCAGTTCGACGTTCAATACCATTTCGTCGAATCCGGCATCAGAGCCGCCTTCGACCGGCGCGGGCAGTTTGGAATTCCAGGTCGCCGCGAATAATGACAACGCCACGTGGCATTTTATAGGCCCGGACGGAACCGCAAATACTTATTTCACAACCGGCACGAGCACCTTGCCCGCCTCGCTCGCCGGCAACCGCTATTTTCGCTACGAAGTTTTCATGAGCACCCAGGATACCAATAATACGCCGACACTCGATTCGGTGACTTTTGATTTCACCGCCAATTGCGTTCCGCCGGCACAGGTGCTTTTCACCAACCTGCCGACCGGTTCATACACGGTCGACGTGCAGGCGCCCAATTATCAGGAAACTACCTCCAGTGTGAGCATAGGGGCAGGGGAGCAGTCAACGACGATCCAGATGGCGCATTTGTAGAAAGTGGGGACCAGCAAACAGCGATAAGAAAACAATTCTGGATTCATTCATTTTACTTTTTTTCCCGCTCCCCGCTCCCTGGTTCTTATTGTCTCCCTGCTACATCTCCGCTTCCGCTGCTTCGGTTTCGATCAGTCCCGTGATTTTTTCCGCAACCTGTTCCGGCGCGTCCACGGGGATATTCGGCCGGTCGCCGGGACGGAAATGCGCAAATTCGCCGGTGCGGACCGCATTTTTTCCGAAATTGGTTGAGGTCATTTTCGGATGTATCACGCTCACGATGATGTGGTCCTTTTTTAATTCTTCGCGGGCGGTGAGCGAGATAGCATTCAACGCGTATTTCGTGGAGGCATAGGCGCCGAGGTTCGGGAAATAATTTTTCGAAACGCGCGAGCTTACGTTCAAAATCATGCCTCCGCCCTGCCGCCGCATGATCGGGATCGCAAGCTGCATCGCGCGGAGGACGCTTACCACGTTCAGTTCAAGAATATCCCTATATCTTTCGATATCCACGGATTCGATCGGCCCGTACAGGCCCTGCCCGGCGTTATTGATCAGGATATCGATCCGGCCGTATTGGCCCATGGCCGCATCGATCATTTTCCGGATATCATCCGGCTTCCGCAGGTCTGCCGGCACCGCAAGCGCATCCGGCAGCTCGTCCACCAGCTTTTTCAAGGTATCCGCCGACCGTGCTGCCAAAACCGTTTTCGCGCCTTTAGCCGCCAGCAGCTTTGCCGTCGCGAGCCCGATCCCTTGCGAAGCACCAGTGATGACAATCACTTTGCCTTTGATTTGCATATGCCTATTATACGCATCTCCCCGGAAATCCGGTGAAGCAATAAAAAATCGCCCGAACCGGATCGGGCGACCGAAAGAGCCATTCAGCGTTTGGGGACTTCGTGCGCTTCGAGCGCCTGGCGGTACTTCTCGATGGAGTAGAGTTCGAAAGCGTCGCCGCACATGAAGACGGCAACGATATTACCGTCTTTGTTCCGGAGCCGTTCCCAGGCGCCGGGTGTGCGCCGTTCATTTTTGAGAAATTTCTCAAGGGCGACTCTTGCGCCGCCGGAAGTCGGACCGCCGTGGATGCCTGCAATCGCGAGCTCCCAGCTGCTCCGGTAGGCCTCGGCCTGGCGGATTTCTACTAGGTTTACATTGGCGTTCGATGTGTCGCCGATGATTTTCGAAAGGGGAACTTGCGAGAGGCGGCTCATCGTGCGCATACCGGGCACCGGATTGCCTTCGGCGCAGTAGCCGGCAACCACCGTAATCGGAGCCGTGAAGCTGATGGCTGCTCCGATGTGGCCGCACGTGCCCAAAGTGCCGGCGTAAACAGTCATCTTTTCCCGGGTTTGTTCCCAGGCGGGGGTAATGTGATATATTAAATGCCCTTTGATGTTGTCCGGATTCGAATATTGGCCGATATAGCGGCAGCCCTTTTCCTGGCCTCTTAAACAGGCCTGCTGCATGGCGGTCGCTTCCCCGGGCAGGTCGCGGCATTTCACGAGCTCGAGGTCGGCACCGATATCCGCGAGTTCGCGGAGCCGGTCCTCTTTTGTTTTTGGCATATCTGCCGGAACGAAAAGGACTGCTTTGAGGCCGCGATGCTGCGCAAAGATGGCTTCGCATTTCGCCGTATTGCCGGAGGAAGAATCGGTGATTGTGTGGACGCCGTCAAGTTCGCCGCGCATTTCGGCTTCGTGGAACATGTGGAATACGGCTGGGTGCTTGAGCGATTGCAGTGGCCATTCGAAAGCGGCCTGCGCGTATATCTTCACTCGATCTTTCGACGGAAACGGGTTTAGCTCGGGCGGCAACTGGATGAGCGGAACGGGCGGAAGATGGCGCGGATCAAGATAGGCAGTCGGACTTTCGAAAACGTTGTTTTGCACGCTGTGCTCCTTTTTAGATGGACTGCTTTCCTTCTACTCCGAAAACAGAAGGAAAGCAAGGGTTATTCCGTCCTCTGTTTCCGATCCTCGGTTCTCCGCAAAATGCAGAACGGCGTCATCTCATCGGATTGGCCGAGGGGATTGTCGCGAAAAGCTTTTTCTATGAACGCCTCTGAAGGTGCGCCGCTCGTTTTGCCGAGCGAAAACGCGCCGCGGTAGTTTGCATCGAGGATGACCGCTTCGCAACCGATTGCTTTCTTGATGCGCCGCGCGGCGCCCTTCGGGTCATCCGGCGCGAGTTTCACCGAGTGCGCGTATTCCAAAATCAAAAATGACATCGGGCAATCGATGGACTTCGCGCGCAAACCGCAGATGCGATAGAACATTCCCTTAATGCCGAACGGCCGCGTGATGGCGGATACGGCGGCGGCGAAAAGGACGCGCGGCACGCCGGCTTCTTCGATGAAGGCCTGCATCGCGATCGATGTCCCGTGGCCGAAACCGCGGAAATTGCCCGAACCGTAATAATTTCCGACGCGGCCCGCCAAAAAGCGGGCGAGCCTGGTCGGTTTGATGGTACTCATGTCGACGACCCGGCCCTGGGTGATGGTGAGCGCTTTTTCGCTTACAAAAACAATATCGCCGGGCTTCACATAAGGTTGCACATATTTTTCGATGAGCGGCAGGATGTCGGTGTCTTTCGCCGTGATGAGCCGCGTGCGGACCGGCAGGCGTTCATAGGTAACGCCATCGACGCCGATCTCGATCTGTTTTCCCGGGTTGGGCCGGAATTCGCCGGTTGGTTCGATTACCGTTATCCGGCGGCCACCGGAAACCGGCCCGCCAAAAGAAACCTCTTCACCGCGAAACAAGGCGAATAATTTTTCGATGAGCGCGCGGATTGCCGCCGGGCTTTCATTCAATTTCGCCCGCGAGGAGAGCAATTCCGTTGCTTCCATGTAAAGGATGTGTGCCTCGTCGACGCGGAGCGCGGAAAAGGCCGCTTCAGCAGCCGGGGCGTCGCGGTCGGCTAGCGCCTGTACGGCCGCCGAGCCGTCTGGGTGCGGAAGATAGGCGATAGTGAGTCCGGTTTGCGTCTTGAAATCGGTATAGGTCTGGGTTTTTTCCATAACAAAGGAATTATAGCAGATAAAAAGGTTGATTTGACCAATTTGCGGCAGGATAATATCATTCCGATAGGAACTTATCGAGATAAATTTATGAAAAAATCAAAAGATTTCATGGGCTCGGTCAGCATGATGCATGGCAAGCTCCATATGGTAAAGATCACGGAGGCGCGGAAGGACTACGAGGGCTCCATCACGATCGACCGCGATTTGGTGGAAGCTGCCGGCATGACGGACCATCAATACGTGGTCATCACGAACCGCACCAACAAGGGCAAGTTTTGGGAGACCTACGTGATGTACGGCAAGGCGGGGAGCGGCGAGATCTGCGCCAACGGTTCGGCGGCGTGGCATTTCCGCCCGGGCGACAAGGTGATCATCATCGCGAGGACGGACGTGCCATACGCAAAACGGCTTTCGGTCCGCCCGCGTTCAGTTCTTGTGAACGAAAAAAACCAGGTCAAGGAAATCAGGACCTACAACCTCAAAAACCATACGTTCACTTCGGAACGTTTCACGCCCAAGCCGAAATGAGCAGGGTTCCGTCCGCCGGCGCCTTCCGAAACCAGGAGGGCGCTTTTTTTTCACTCTCCAAACTTAAAACCGCGCCCATAAGGGTGCGGATGAAGTTTGGTCCCGCCGGCGCTTTGGCCGGTGGGACGCCGCCCATCCGGGGCGGCGAAGAGGGAGAAGATACCCCGTCCGTGAGGGCGGGGTATCTTCATTTCAATTCCGCCGATTCTTTTTCCAGCCGTTCCGAAACATTCATCTTGCGCAGGATAAAGAGCAATACCGCGATAAGCAGCGCTGAAACCGTGGCAAACTGCAAAAGGCCGGCGCCCGCGAGGATGCCGACCGCGGCGGTGAGCCAGACGAGGGCGGCGGTCGTCACGCCGTGCGGATGGTCGTTCGATTTGATGATGAGCCCGGCGCCGAGGAAGCCGATGCCGACGACGACATTCGCGATGACCTGCAGGAAGCCGCTGTTGTGCGCGAGGATATCGGTGAGATTCGTCGAATCAAGGGCGGTCAAATAGGGAAGCATGAGTCCGGCCATGGTGAAAAGCGCCGCGCCGCCCGCGACGAGCATTTCGGTCCGCACGCCGGCTTCCTTGCGGACGAGTTCCCGCTCGACGCCCAAAATGGCGCCGAGGACGAGCGCGACGACAAAGCGGAAAAGCATTTGTCCAAGAGTGAGCATGGGTTGTTTTTATTATTATAACAAATCATATTCATAGCTGAATAAAAAAGCCACGTTTCCGCGGCGATTACCGGATCCGGAACCTATGCCGGCTTTGCGGCATTTTTTCCTTGTTCAAGCGTCCGGAGATAATATTCGGCGAGAGCCCTTGCGAAGCTGTGTCGCAGGGCGTTGCAATTTTTTCCATCCCTGCAGGCCAGCGTATGTCCGCTGAATCCAAATATTCCAAAGCAGCTTTCCCCATCGTCTTCTTTGATGAAGTTCGCCACCTCGACGGCTTCTTTTGGACTCTCGATGATAAAAACAATATCAGTGGCAGTATATTTGGGCCCGCTACAGTTTTTACCTCGGAAGCTATGATCTTCGAGGGCGCTCACGAAACTCTGCGGTTTTACCGGGATTCGTTGCTTACAAATTGAGCAAGTACCTGCTCGCTTCAGCTTCGGTATTGGCATATAAGCTCCTGGAGCCATGATACTCTTCTAGTTATTGGACGGTCAATCCGGTTGCGTTTCTCGCAATATTTGCTATGATGGACGTAATAGGATAGCGAGGTGGACGCCGCTAACGACGGCTTGGCTGGATGGGGGAATGTAAAAAGGCCCGGCGACATAACGCCCGGCGAAGTAAGGTGGCACCGCGGTCCGAACGCCAGATCGCCCTTACAAAGTCATCGAGTCGAGGTGATTTTGTAAGGGCGTTTTGTTTTCTAGTAGAATGTAGAAAGTAGAAGGTAGAAAGGTAGTCTGCTCATTCTCCATCTTCCATTCTCCATCTTCCATTCTCCATCCTACTTTTTACCCCCTTATGCAACGAACTCACATTGCGGATATAATTAAAGAAGAAGGCAAGACGGTGACTCTCGCCGGCTGGGTGCATGCGCGGCGCGACCACGGCAAACTGGTTTTCATCGACTTGCGCGACCGGAGCGGCATCGTGCAGGTGGTTTTCGGGCCGGATGTCGCCGGTGCTTCGGAGCTGCGGTTGGAATATGTCATCAAAGTGAAGGGCGAAGTGAAAAAGCGGCCGCCGTCGATGGTGAATGACAAGATCCCGACCGGCGCCTTCGAGATCGGCGCGACGGAATTGGAAATCCTGAACCGGTCCGGTGAAATGCCGATCCCGGTCGATACCGACGGCTTCGACATCAACGAAGAGCGGCGGCTGCAGTATCGCTATCTCGACCTGCGCCGCGAACGGTTAAAAAACAACATCATCGCGCGGCACAAGGTCATCAAATTCATCCGTGATTTCTTGGCGGAGCGCGGCTTTATTGAAATCGAAACGCCGAACCTTTCAAAATCGACGCCCGAAGGCGCGCGCGATTACCTCGTGCCGTCGCGCATCCAAAAAGGGAATTTTTATGCCTTGCCGCAATCGCCGCAGCAGTATAAGCAGCTTTTGATGGTGGCCGGGCTCGAAAAATATTTCCAAATTGCGCGTTGTTTCCGCGATGAGGACACGCGCGGCGACCGCCAGCCGGAATTCACCCAGCTCGATTTCGAGATGAGCTTCGTTGCGCGCGAAGACGTGATGGCGCTGAACGAGGAACTTTTGATCGCTATCGTCAAAACGTTATATCCGCAGAAAAAAATCCAGGAAATCCCGTTCCCGCGCATCAGCTATGCGGAAGCGATGCAAAAATACGGCACCGACCGGCCGGACATGCGGAAAGATAAAAATGATCCGGATTTATTGGCATTTTGCTGGGTCATCGATTTCCCGTTTTTTGAAAAAGTGAAAGCGGATGCCGCGCACTCCGAAGCCTCGGCGCAGGAGTGGACGTTTACCCACAATCCGTTTTCGGCACCCAAACCGGAATTTATGGCGGATTTGCTTGCAAAGAAAAATATCCCGGACATTCTGACGACGCAGTACGATGTCGCGATGAACGGTTTGGAAGTCGGCGGCGGCAGCATCCGCAACCATCAGCCGGAAGCGCTCGAAGCGGTGTTCGAAATTATGGGTTTCAAAAAAGAGCGGATCTATGCGAACTTCGGCCACATGCTCGAGGCCTTGAGTTTCGGCGCGCCGCCGCACGGCGGGATTGCGTGGGGGCTCGACCGTTTGGTATCATTACTGCAAAACGAGCCGAACATCCGCGAGGTGATCGCGTTCCCGAAGACTGGCGACGGCCGCGACCCGATGATGGGTTCGCCCGCAGAGGTCGAGGAGAAACAATTGAAGGAGTTGGGCATCGAAATAAAAAAGAAATCGTAGAATAGTTAATCGTAGAATGTATAATGGAGAATGAAGAACGTATAATGGGTTAACCCATTCTCCATTCTCCATTTCCATGAAACATCCCAAAGAAGAACTTACGTTTGCGATGGTGAAACCGGATGGCGTGCGGAAAGGTTTGACGGGTGAAATCATCAAACGCTTTGAGCAGCGCGACCTGAAAATTGTGGCGCTTGAAATGTTCACGCCGAGCGTGAAGCAGATCGATGACCATTATCCGAAAGACGAGGCCTGGATCCGCCGGCTTGGCCAGAAATCGCTTTCGACCTATGAGAAATATGGCATTGATCCGGTGAAAGAATTGGGCACCGCGGATGACCTTGAAATCGGCAAGAGCGTCCGTAAGTGGCTGATCGATTACATGACCTCCGCGCCGCTCGTGAAAATGGTGGTGCAGGGGATCCATGCCGTGGATGTGGTCCGGAAGATCGCGGGGCCGACGCTGCCGTACAAGGCTGAAGTCGGCACGATCCGCGGCGATTTTTCGATTGATTCGCCGCTCCTTGCAAACAGCGAAAAACGAGCCGTGATGAATCTTATTCACGCCTCCGAAACGCCCGAGGAGGCCGCGCATGAAATCGAGCATTGGTTTGGCAAAATAAAGCTGAATGAATACAAAAGGTTCGGCGTGGACGAATAAAGCGCTCGGATATCGGATAAAAGATTAAAATTTTATTAAAATATTCGGATTAGATTCGACGATCGTCGGATATAATCCTTTTGACATGGAACTCGATCCGCGGTTACATTTTGTAGTGGTGACGGGGATTGTGGCGAAGTTGGAAAATGGGACGCCAAAATTCCTGATCGCGAAGCGCGCACCGACGGAAAAAGCGTTCCCGAACAAATGGACCGTGCCGGGCGGCAAGCTCGTGCGGACCGAATATGAAAATTTGCCCAAGCGGCCGTATGTGGAAGGCCAGAAGCCGAGCGAGGCGCCGCAGTGGTATAACCTGGTTGAATGGGTGTTGCGGAAGGAAGTGATGGAAGAAGTGAACGTCGAAATCGAATCGCCGAAATATCTGACTGATCTTGTCTTTATCCGCCCCGACGGTTATCCCGTCGCCACGCTTTCCTATTGGGCGATGTACAAATCCGGAGACCCCAAGCCGGGCAAGGATTTAACGGAGGTGGCCTGGGTCACCGCCGCCGAGGCGAAGCAGCATGACATGATAGAGGGCATTCCGGAGGAAATCGCGGAGGTGGAGAGGATAATTGTAGAACGTATAATGTAGAATGTAGAATGGGATTAAAAAATTATTAAATAACTTTTGCAGACTTCAGATCCACATGCTATGAATGGCATATGGCAACTCAAAAAATTGAACAATTTACCGATCTCAACGCATGGAAAGAATCTCACAAATTAGCCTTATTTGTTTATAAAGCAACAAAAATCTTCCCCAAGGAAGAAATGTTTGGGTTAGCGAACCAGATGAGACGGGCCGCCGTCTCGATCACTTCAAATATTGCTGAAGGATTCGGAAGGCGAAGCAGCAAGGAAAAGCTCCAGTTTTATTATCTTTCCAAGGGTTCTTTAAACGAAGAAAAGAACCAGCTTTTAATATCCCGTGATGTCGGATATTTGGAAAACGATCTTTTTACAGAAGGTATGAAGCAAGCCAATATTGCGGATCAATTATTACAAGGATTAATTCGTTCTGCGGCATTGAGGACTGGCTCTTATTTCCGTAATAATACCTCCAGCCACTGAACGCCCCGCAATTCCTGCAGCCCATTTTTGACGATGATAAATTTTCCAGCCAGTTCTTCTATATCTTTTTGAGAGTAGAAATAAAACATCCTTTTTCCAAACTTGTCCTCCTTCAATATTTTTTCGTAATTATCCTTATGCTTTAAAGAAATGCGCATTGCGCCGCCTTCATTAAGTGCCGCATATGAATGCGCCAGGATCTCTTTCAAGCTTTCCTTTGGTACATGAAGCAGCGAAGCAAAGGCAAAAATTATATCCAAACCATCCGGGAAAAAAAAGTTTTCTATGTCCGCAACCTCAAACCGGCCGTTTGGCACTTTCCTTTTGGCGAGCGCAATCATCCCTTCGGAAATATCTATGCCTAGATAATCATTCGTTTCCTTGATAATTTCCTCTGTGTCCCTGCCATTCCCGCAGCCGATTTCCAGAATTTTCGGATTTATTTTATCTACAAGCTGAAAGGTTTCTCTTATATCAGAAATCCGCACTCCTATTTCATCAAATTTGGCAGCGAGCTGATGCGCGCTATTATTGTAAGCATCAACCGTTTGCGATTTTTCCTCCTGAAAATTATTCATGATTTTCAACTGAATATGGGATGAAACGTAGAATACAAAAAGAGTCCGCCCATTATACATTCTCCATTATACATTCTTCCTTTCCAAAAACGCTTTCACGATGGGATCCATATCACCTTCTAAAATCTTTTCAATATTATGCCATTTTTTGCCGATGCGGTGGTCGGTGATGCGATCGTCGGGGAAGTTGTAAGTGCGGATTTTTTCGGAGCGGTCGGCGGAGCCGATTTGCTCGCGGCGGAGGTCGGTGACGGAACCGGTGGCCCGTTGCTGTTCGATCTCCCAGAGCTTGGCGCGCAGGATGTCGAGCGCCTTTTCGCGGTTTGCGTGTTGGGAGCGTTCTTCACGCGAGCTGACGACGATGCCGGTGGGTTTGTGCAGGATGCGCACGGCAGTTTCCACTTTGTTGACGTTTTGGCCGCCAGGGCCGCCGGCGCGCGAGAAAGTGACTTCGAGGTCGTTCGGATTGATGTTCACTTCGCGCGCCTCGACGATCGGCAAGACCGCGACCGAGGCCGTTGAAGTGTGCACGCGCCCGGATTTTTCGGTCGAGGGCACCCGCTGTACGCGATGCACGCCGGATTCATATTGGAAGGCCTCATAGCTGCCCTGGCCTTCGATTTCCGCCACGAGAGATTTGAACCCGTTCAAGGTGCTTTCATTTTTATCGAGAACCGAAAACCGCCAGCCGCGTTTAGCCGCATAGCGCTGGTACATCCGACCCAGGTCTCCGGCAAAAAGCGACGCCTCATCGCCGCCCGCCCCCGCCCGGATTTCAAGAATAAGCTTGTTGGTGGTCATTTGAGCATTATGATATCTAAAATCTATAATTTCGGCAACAAAAAAATCCCTCACGGGGAGGGATGGGATTGTAAACGACCGGATATTCAACTTTCTTCCGGCTTGGCCGCGAAACATGGCGCAGTTTCTCTTTTCGGTTTGCCTTCGGTCGCGGCGAAAAGCATCCGCTCGACCCTGCGCTTCAGGAGATGCGCGGTTGCGAGGAAAAAAACCGTGATGCCGATCAAGCTCCACAGCAGCTTTGGCTCCGCCGGAAAAAACAATCCAAGCAAAGCAAAGGATGCCATTTTGAGGAGGTTGCCGGCGAGGAGCGAGCGGTATGCCCGCCACTCATCCAATTTGAAATTCAAAGCATAATTTACGCCGACCGGGATACAGCCGGGATAGAGGCCGAAGAAGAACAGCGGCCGGTAATAGCGGGCCGATCTTCTTGCGGCTGCTGTGTCGAGCGTGCCGACGGGTTTCGGCACGTAGCGGTTATCAAGCCAGCGCAGGACGCCGTGCAATTTCCGGATCCACGAAGAGGAGATCCTTTTCGGATTGGCCCGCCTCATCCACGAGAACAGCGGGAAATACGAAAAGGTGTCATAGCTGCTGCAAGCGGCCGCCATGCAAAACGCCGTCGGGCTCGCGAAACCGTGGAGCCGCCAGAATCCGAGTGATGCTTCGCCGTTCACAAACGTGAGGAGAAGGTTCAATCCATATTTTGCATGGATGCTGAAAGCGGCAACGACGGCCGCAAGCGCCGCGATGGAGATAGCGGTCCAGATTCTCATTGCCGTTTTCGGCACAAGTCCTCCTAAGATTGGAATCAAGAAAACTGGTTGTAAGTATAGAAGATATTGTTTAAAATATCCATTATGATTTCATTTTCGGGCGTGACGAAGTCCTATGGCAAAGGCAAAAAGCTACGGACCGTGGTGGACGATTTCACGCTGGATGTCGACGTGCCGATTTTCGGCTTTTTAGGGCAAAACGGGGCTGGGAAGACGACTATCATGAAAATGACGGTAGGATTGCTCATGCCGACTGCGGGAACGATCGGGATTGACGGCGTCCCGTCGCAAAGCGCCGCGGCAAAGTCCAAAATTGGCTTCATGCCCGAAACACCGTATTTTTATGAGCGGATGACGGGAATTGATTTCCTGCGGTTCTGCGATGAACTGTATGGCAGCCCCGAAAAGGACCATCGGGGGCGCTACGAAACCATTCTGAAAAAAGTCGGCATTTTCGAGGCGCGCAGCCAGGAGATCCGCACCTATTCAAAGGGCATGCGCCAGCGGTTGGGGTTTGCGCAAGCGCTCGTGAACGATCCGGAATACCTGTTTTTGGATGAGCCGCTCGACGGCCTGGATCCGCTCGGCCGGCGCGAGATGAAGGCGGTGATGTTGCGGCTGAAAAGCGAAGGCCGGAAGATTTTTCTCAATACCCACATCCTCTATGATGTCGAAGAGATCTGTGACGAGGTGGGTATCATTCACGAAGGGAAATTATTATACGCCGGCGGCGTGAAGGAATTTTGCGCGGGGAAGCCGCTCGAGGAGCGGTTTGTGGAAACGGTCACGGGTGCGAAGAATGGAGTACGGAGAATGGAGAATGAATTATTAAAAATTCATTAAATAACATTTGCAAATTAAAACGCACATGCTATGACGAAGATGTGGAAAATAGAATCAAAAAGTTTACCGATCTCAACGCATGGAGAGAAGCCCATAAGCTTGTTTTGTATATTTATAGAATTACAAGGTCGTTTCCTAAAGAGGAAATTTTTGGTTTAACAAATCAAATGAGACGGGCAGCTGTATCTATAACTTCAAATATTGCAGAGGGATTTGGAAGACGCAGTTTTAAGGACAAAGCACGGTTTTATTATTTGGCAAAGGGATCGATAAACGAAGAGAAAAATCAAATTTTGATTTCTCATGACATCGATTATTTATGCGATGCTGAATTTCAGGAAGGTATACAGCAGGCTGACATTGCAGATCAACTTTTACAGGGTTTAATTAATTCAACAGAAAAAGGATAATGATGGAGGTGGAATTGGGGTGATTTTATCCCATTCTCCATTCTCCATTCTCTATCCTCCATCCCATGCGCAACATCTGGATTATCGCCAAAAACACTTTTAAGCTTGAGATCAAAGACCGCATCTGGATCGGCATCCTGGTCTTCGGCATTTTTTACGTCGTGCTCACCTTGTTCCTTTCCGACCTGGTCCTCCGCGAACTGCCCATGGTGAAAAGTTTCGGCCTTACCGGCATTTATTTCTTCAACGCGATCGTGGCGCTTTTCCTCGGCACGACGTCGTTCTACAAAGATGTGGACCGCAAGACGGTTTACTTCATCCTATCGAAGCCGGTGTCGCGCGCGCAGTTTCTGGCGGGAAAATTCCTCGGGCTCTGCCTGCTGCTTTTCGTCACGACCGCCATTTTGGCCGTCGGCTATTTGGCCGTCATCGCCTGGAATGGCGGCGGGTTTGACGCGATCGGTTTGCTTGCGATTGCGATGCAATTCTTGGAAATGGCGCTTTTTGTGGCGTTCGCGATTTTCGTCTCGACGTTTTCGAGCTCGCTGCTTTCGATCGTTTACACCTCCGCCGTTTTTTTCCTCGGCCATATCGTGAGCGCGCTTCTCGCTGATGCGCGCGAACTTGGCCTCGGCGGCATCCAATATTTCTTCGTGCAGGTTTTGTATTACGTATTCCCGAACCTTGAGAAATTCGACCTCCGCGGCATGGCAGTGCATGCCGTCGCGCTGCCCGGCGATGCATTCGTGCTGGCGCTCATTTACGCCGCCGCATATATCGCGCTGCTCTTAATGGCAAGCATGTGGGTGTTTGAGAAGAAAGAGATTTGATGTGAATGACTAATTAATAATTAATAACGAATGCCCAATATCGGAATGCCCAACGGATATTATGCATTGGACATTCGTTATTAATTATTAATTAGACATTAGCCATTTCAAAAAATGTCCGCCATTTTTTATCGCACCACCGCCCTCATCCTCCTTCTCCTCGCCGTCACTTCCGCCCAGTTTTATTACGACGTCGCGAAGCTGCCCGGCGTCCGATGTTCTTCCGCCGACCGCGACTGCCAGACGGTGTTTTCGCCCGAGGCCATCCGCCTCATCGACCTCGGCTTCAACGCAACCATCGGCTCATTCCTCTGGGCCGGCACCATGCCGGAGATTTTGGACCTCTTTTTAAACGATAAAACCGAATATATTCCCGATGTCCGCTATATAAACGCGGTCGACCCGAAGCTCAGCTATCCGTACGCGTTTTCAGTGCTCACGTTGCCGGCCATTTCAACGGCCACGTATCCGCAGGCGATCACCGAAGCGCAACGGATCGGCGAGCGGGGATTGTTGCACGCCGACCCGGACTGGCGTATTCCGTATTACATGGCCATCAATTATTTCCTTGAGCTGAAGGACGGCGAGGATGCCTTGAAATATTTCGATATTGCCGCACAGACGCCGGGCATTCCGGATTTCGCCAAACGGTTCGCGGAAAATTTCGGCATCGGCGCGAACGACCGGAAGAAGGTGGAAGAACTTTGGGCAACCATCCGCGACTCGACAAACGATCCGGATACGAAAGCGCGCGCGCAGGCGTATATCGACCGGTTGCAGATATTCGATTATCTGGAGGCCGCGGCGAAAGTTTATAAGCAGCGCTTCGGTTCGTGGCCGGCCGCGCCGCAAGTTATGGCGGATAAAGGCATCATCCCGTTCGTGCCGCAGGACCCGTTCGGTTATACGTTTATCATCAATAAAGACGGTTCGGCGGGAATAAATGTGAATAAGTATCCGGGGTAGCGAGCGGTTTCAGGTTCGTGATTTTCAATCAATGATCAATGAGCCAGTGCTTCAATTGGAGACTGAAAATTGAAAAATAAAATATTCTCCAATAAAAATGCCCGGGCGTGCGGCTCGGGCAGGAGAGTGGAGGAATAACGGGAGTCAGGCATTTTGGCATACGGGAACGCCTTCGGGCCGCGGCGCCGTCCATTCGACTTCGGATCCGTCTGGAAGGACGAAAACATTCGTGCCGCCGGCGTTGTAGGCCACGGTTGGGAAATCGAAGCCCCGCTCCCTCAGAAAACAGTGTATCTCCGGGCCAAAGCAACCGTCTCTCACGCTTTGGCAATAGTTCGTTTGCAGTCGCCTTATGAAGGAAACCGCGATATCATCGTAGCGTTGATAGTTGAATTCGCCGCGACGAGAGAGCCCTTGGCCGATGCATATACCATGGATCACCGCGAGAAATTGCGCGACCGCTTCTCCGCGCGACCCTTTTCCAAACCGTTTCGGCAACCGTTCCAATTTTATTTTTCTCCTCAGAAAAAAAATTTGGTGCTACTTCATTTATAACCGCCGTCGTTTCATTTGTCAAAAGAATCGCGTGTTCAGCTTTGGGATTTGGTCATTGGGATTTGGGATTTGGTTAGGTCAATTAGGTCGATTAGAGTAATTAGATTAATTAGCCGAACTCCATCAGGGGTTCATCGAAGCACATGCTATAATGAACCCCATGTCTTTGCTTTGGAGCTACATCCGGCGTTATAAAAAGACGCTTGCGCTCACCCTGGCCCTTGCAATGGTGAACACCGTGTTTTCGCTCGTCGACCCGCAGATTTTCCGCATCATCGTCGATGATTACATCACAAAAATCGGCCAGATTTCACGGGGCGATTTCATCCGCGGCGTCCTGCTCCTCCTCTTCGCCTCCGTCGGCGCCGCGCTCATCTCGCGCATCGCAAAAAACTTTCAGCAGTATTACGAGAATGTCGTGACCCAGCGCGTTGGTACCGAGCTCTACGCCTACAGCGTGAAACACTCCTTCTCCTTGCCGTACGCCGTCTTCGAGGACCAGCGCTCCGGCGAACTGCTCCAAAAGCTCCAAAAGGCGCGGCTCGACAGCCAGCAGCTTATCTTGAGTTTCATTGACATCGTGTTTGTGGCGCTCGTCGGCATCGTCGCGGTTCTCGCATACGCGTTCTATGTGCATTGGCTGATCGGCCTGCTTTATTTCCTCATCATCCCGATCCTTGGCGGCGTCCTCTTTTTCCTCGGCCGCAAAATCAAATCCATCCAGAAAAGCATCGTCGTTGAATCCGCAAACCTCGCCGGTTCCACCACCGAAACGCTCCGCAACGTCGAGCTCGTGAAAAGTTTGGGGCTCGATGACCAGGAAACGCGGCGGCTGAATGCGGTGAACGACAAAGTGCTCCAGCTCGAGCTCTCAAAGCTCACCGTCATCCGCAAGTTAAGCTTCACGCAAGGCACCATCGTGAACGCCATGCGGTCGCTCATCCTTTTCACGATGCTTTATCTCATTTTCCTCGGCCACGTGTCGCTCGGCGAATTCCTCACGCTCTGGTTCTATTCGTTCTTTATCTTCCAGCCGCTCGGCGACATCGGCACCGTGGCGGCGCAATACCAGGAGGCGAAAGGCAGTTTGGAAAAGTTAAAGGAAATCTTGACGATACCGCCGGAGGAAAAGCCGGGCAATCCGGTGGATGTCGGTCAGTTGAAATCAATCCAGTTCCAAAACGTTGAATTCAGTTATCAGAGCAATTCCGTGCCGGCGGTGAAAAACATCAATCTCGAAATCCGGAGCGGCGAAACCGTCGCCTTCGCCGGCTATTCAGGTTCCGGCAAAACAACACTCGTGAAATTACTCGTCGGGCTCTACCGGTCAACGAAAGGGGACATCATGATAAACGGCGTCCGCGGCCTCGACATCGACTTCGATCTTTTGCGCCGCCGCATCGGCTACGTTTCGCAGGAAACGCAACTCTTCGCCGGCACGTTGCGCGAGAATCTATTATTCGTCCAGCCCGACGCAACCGATGAAGATTGCTGGGAAGCGTTACGCGCGGCGTCAGTCACCGGCATCGCCGACCGCCCTCCGGTCGTGTTTGGGGTAGGCGGCGGGAAAGGTTTGGAAACCCGCATCGGCGAAGGTGGCATCAAAATATCCGGTGGCGAACGGCAGCGGCTTGCCATCGCGCGCGCCCTTTTGCGCAAACCCGATTTGATCATCTTCGATGAAGCAACGTCGAGCTTAGATTCCATCACCGAGCGCTCCATTACAAAAACCATTAAAGACATCGCCGCTTCGCGTCCGAATCTCATCACCGTCATGGTCGCGCACCGCCTCTCGACGATCTCCCACGCCGACGAAATCTACGTCCTCCAAAAAGGCAGTATCCTCGAGCACGGCCCCCACGAAAAAATCCTCAAGCACAAAGACGGCCTCTATACCGCACTCTGGAAAGAGCAAAGCGGCGGAGGAGGGGAAGAGCGCGATGAAGTTGAAGACCGCCTTCCCCGCGTTGAAACCACCAAGCAGGGAGTATAAATAAACTTTTCCATTAGAGAAGGCGGCCTTCTCATTGTCTTCTCATCCCAGCCCTCGAGCTAGGATCCAGAAGTTGGTGTCGTCATTCCGGACTTGCCGTGCCCACCATAGTCCGACGACGGCGGGATCCTGGATCCAGTGCTCGCTCCGTCGTTTGAATTTCCCTCCACGAAGGCGTACGAGGTTTTCGAAGAAAAACGGCTGGAAGCATGATATTATGAAGATATGAAAAGGTGGTCGACGGTGGTTTCGGCGGTAATAATTTTGGTAGTTGGGGCGCTGTTCATGGCGCGGTTTTTGGGCGGATCGGAAGATGCTTGGATTTGCGTGAATGGGCAGTGGGTGGAGCACGGGCATCCGTCGGCGCCGCAGCCGTCGAGTGGGTGCGGGAATCCGGCGTCGGCGGGAGCGAACGACCCGAAAAATGCGACTTACTTGATCGAGAACCAACCCGTGGCGTTGGCGGGCGGCCGAGCTGAAACGGAGATTGCGCCAGGGTCAGCTTCGAAATTGGTTACGCAATATTTCGGCAATGAGGCGATGGGCGATTTAAACGGCGATGGCCTGCCGGACGCAGCTTTCATTTTGACGCAGACCGACGGCGGTAGCGGTATATTCTATTACGTGGCCGTGGCGCTTGGGCTTTCGGGCGGCGGCTACCATGGGACGGACGCGGTTTTCCTTGGCGACCGGATTGCGCCGCAATCGACCGAGATCAAAAACGGAGTTTTGACCGTGAACTACGCGGACCGGAAACCGACTGATCCGATGACGGCGGCGCCGAGCGTCGGCATTTCGAAATATTTGAAAGTGGTGGATGGCCAATTAGTTGAAATGCAATAGGAAGAGTGGTATCCTTTCTCTTGTGTCACCCCTATGAACCGCCGGTTCGGGGGAGTTGTGTGTTGGGGAAGAAGAAGGAATACAGAAGGAAGAAGGAATATTTCAAATTCTATATTCTCGATTCCATTCCTTATTCTTTTTTCCTCGTTCTTTCTTCTTTTAAAGAAACATGCGCGATAAAATTACAATCAAAGGGGCGCGAGAGCACAATCTAAAGAACGTTAATCTCGAGATTCCGCGCGATAAAATGGTCGTTTTCACGGGGCTTTCGGGCTCGGGCAAATCGAGCTTGGCTTTTGATACGATCTTCGCGGAGGGCCAGCGGCGGTATATCGAGTCGCTTTCGGCGTACGCGCGGCAGTTTTTGGGTCGGCTCGACAAGCCGGACGTGGATGACATTGAAGGGCTGTCGCCCGCGATTTCGATCGACCAGAAATCGCATTCGGCGAACCCGCGTTCGACCGTCGCGACCATCACGGAAATTTACGATTATCTCCGCGTGCTCTTCGCGCGCGCCGGCAAGCCATTCTGCCCGCGTTGCGGCCGGGAGATCAAAAAGATGACGAACGAGGAGATCGTCGATATTGCGATCGATATTTCCGAGGAGAATGGAGGACGGAGAATGGAGAGTGGATTGGTTTCCAAGAAAACGCTTGGTAAAAATCTGCTGATCCTTGCGCCGGTCGTCCGCGGGCGAAAAGGGGAGTATTACCAGATGCTCTATGATTTCCTGAATGCCGGGTTCAGCGAGGTGCGCATCGACGGCAAATTCCATTCGTTGCGCGACCGGGTTGAATTGAGCCGCTACAAATCGCACGACATTGACCTCGTGATCGACCGCATGCCGGCCGGGATGAATTTCAAAGACAAGGACAACCGCCTGCGCCTCGCTGAAGCGATCGAGTCGGGCATCAAGTACGGCAACGATGTCGTGACAATCATCACCGACAAGGAAGTTTCGCTTTCGGCAAAGTTCACCTGCCCGCACGACGGTTTTTCATTCCCCGAAATCGAGCCGCGCCTGTTTTCGTTCAATAGTCCCTACGGCGCGTGCCCGGAATGCCATGGTTTGGGCGTGAAAGATATTTGGTCGGATGAGATATGCCCGGTCTGCGAAGGCAAGCGTTTGCGCGAAGAGAGTCTGAATGTGCTCGTCAACGATAAAAGCATCGTGATGGTGACGGCGCTTTCCATCGAGCGGGCGTATGAGTTTTTCAGCAAGATGAAATTCGCGACGGCATCGATGGCGGAGGTCGCGGAAACGCCTCTCCGCGAGATCAAGAGCCGGCTGAAGTTCATGATCGACGTCGGCTTGGAATACCTGACGCTCGACCGCAAGGCCGGAACGCTTTCCGGCGGCGAGGCGCAGCGCATCCGGCTGGCGTCGCAAATCGGTTCGCGGCTTGTCGGCACGCTCTATATTTTGGATGAACCGACGATCGGCCTCCATCAGCGCGACAATTTGAAACTGATCCAGACCTTGCAGGAGCTGCGCGATTTGGGGAACACGATCGTGGTCGTTGAGCACGATGAAGACACGATCCGCGCGTCGGATTATTTGGTCGACGTCGGGCCCGGAGCCGGCGTGCATGGCGGCAGGATCGTGGCGGCCGGGCCGGTGCCGGAAATTTTGAAAGATTCGAAGCAGGACTCGCTTACCTTGCAATATCTGCGCGGCAAGAAATTCATCGAGGTGCCCGATGAGCGTCGCAAAATCGATTCGAAGCGCGAGCACCTGAAGATCCGCGGCGCGCACGCGAACAACCTGAAAAATATAAACGTAGATATTCCGCTCCGGCGTTTTACGGCCGTGACTGGCGTCTCGGGCAGCGGCAAGTCATCGCTCGTGTACGATGTGCTCTATGAAGCCGTGGCGGCGAAATTAAACCGAACGAAAGCGCCCCCCGCGAAAGCATCTTCCATCCTCGGCCTGGAATATATTAACCGCATCATAAACATCGACCAGGCCGCGATCGGCCGCACGCCGCGCTCAAATCCGGCGACGTACGTCGGCGCCTGGACGCACATCCGCGACCTTTTCGCCTCAACCGAAGACGCCCGCGTGCGCGGCTACAAGCCCGGCCGGTTCAGCTTCAACGTGCCCGGCGGCCGCTGTGAAAACTGCGAAGGCCACGGCACGATCGCGATTGAGATGCACTTCCTGCCGACCGTCTACGTCACCTGCGATATCTGTAAGGGCAAGCGCTTCGACCGCGAGACGCTCGAAGTCGAATACAAGGGGAAAAATATCTACGACATTTTACGGATGACGATCGAGGAAGCCGTGAAGTTCTTCGAAGACATCCCGTGGCTCTATGAAAAACTCACCATCTTGGAAGAGGTTGGCTTGGGCTATCTTGAACTTGGCCAATCAGCCACGACGCTCTCCGGCGGCGAAGCCCAGCGCATCAAGCTCTCGGCCGAACTCGGCAAGCGCGACACGCGCCGCACGTTGTATTTATTGGACGAGCCAACCACCGGCCTCCATTTCGCCGACATCGACCAGCTCATCAAAGTCCTGCAACGTTTAGTTGATCGCGGTAACACCGTCGTCGTGATTGAACACAATTTAGACGTGATAAAAACCGCCGACTGGGTAATTGATTTAGGCCCCGAAGGCGGCGAGCGAGGAGGCCAGATAATAGCCACGGGAACCCCCGAAGAAATAGCAAGGAAGAAAGGCAGTTTCACAGGGGAATACCTAAGGAAAACATTACAGAAGTAATTTCGTCATCTACGCGCAGCGCCCGTCATAGCTTTAGCGGGCGGGAAAACGGGGATCCACGCTTTGAATAAAGGACCAAGTGACAATATTTCCATCGGTGCTATAATTGGTTTTAGCGAGGTGATGGTATGCTCCTGTTGGGTTTCGGATTCCCGATCCTGGTCATCTTGTTGGCTCTGAACTGGGCGTGGCCGCGCCGCGATCGTTTTTCGGAATCTCGTCTGATGGAACATTTTATGGGTCCGCTGAGGTAATAAAAATATCGAAAGCGAGACACGCATGACTCCTGAATTTGCCCGGCTCTTG
Source organism: Patescibacteria group bacterium (assembly GCA_028865305.1). Classification (GTDB taxonomy): domain Bacteria; phylum Patescibacteriota; class Minisyncoccia; order UBA6257; family 2-01-FULL-56-20; genus REEB161. The sequence goes on from JAGWKM010000003.1 coordinate 52,327, forward strand.
CAGCCGGGATTTTTATTTGATTACGAAGAGCTTGACGCGTTATTCATTTATTACTATAATTAATTCAGGCCTTTAGAAACTTTTTTGGTCAGAAGGTCAGAAAGGAAGAGTTATGAGATATCGGGGGTTTGTAGTCGGCTCTGAAACGAGGCCCGGCGGACGTCTTGTTTGGAAAGTGAGGATAAAGGACGCCGGCAGCCCCTATGATGGCCAGAAGTTCACCGTGGCTTCGATTCACGGCGGACTTGAGCTCGCACGGGGGCTGAACGTTACCTTCGTCCTCGGGACCGTGGATGACGAGACTGAGCAAAAAGTCATACGAGCCGTTGATGTGCGCCTGGAAGGAATTCCGGACGCGAAACCGCAACAGGACGAGCACTAGGCCGGAAAGTCAAAAGGTCAGAAGGGGAATGAAATGGAAAAAAAGAATGGAAAGGGGTGGCAGCCGCTCATCGCGACCGTGGAGCGGATCCAGGACGTAGAATTTCACCCTGGGCAAATATTCACGGATTTCAGCGGCTCCGAGTTTGCAATTACCGACCAGAAAGAAGGGATGGGGTTCAGGGTTGGCATGCTTTTATCAGCCAAGCCGGACAACACTTTGAGAGGTGAAATCCTTAGGGCAAAAAAAATTGTAGTCGTTGGATTTCTCTCGGGTGGGCAACCCGTAGTCCAAATTGACGATGGATTCATTGCCGGTTTGACCAGTGATACCATCGGCACATTCAAGATCATCGGCCAGTTTGGTATATCGGCCACGGTGAACGCCGGCGGCAAACGCTTCAACGCTTTTTTACCCAAAGACCTCGCGGTCGCCGTGGGCGACAGGGTGGCAGTCGATTTATCCGATCCGCAAAAGCCGAGAATCACGGGGAAAGTTGATCCGGATATGCGATCATCCGGTGGCGCCGCAAGGACTTCGACACCGCGGCTCAACCGGCAGCTCGACCCGACCCATGTCGGTTTTGATGCTGAAAAGCTTGAAACCGATCTCTCCAAGCGTATCGTCGGCCAGGCCGAAGCCATCAGGCAGGTGGTGAATATTTACCAGACCTATCTGGCAGGCATGGCCGCTTCCGGGCATCCCATCGGGAATTTCCTTTTTCTCGGGCCGACCGGCACCGGGAAAACCCGCCTCGTGGAGGCAACCGCCGAATCGTTCGTGGGTGACATGCGAGCGGTCGTTAAGATCGACTGCGCGGAGTTCCAGCATAGCCACGAGATTGCGAAACTTATCGGCTCGCCCCCGGGATACCTCGGGCATCGCGAAACGCACCCGTTGCTTTCCCAGGAGGTGCTGAACCAGTATCACACCGAGAAAGTGAAAATCAGCTTTGTCCTTTTCGACGAAATCGAAAAGGCGAGCGACGCCCTCTGGAATCTCCTCTTGGGGATTCTCGACAGGGCGACCCTCACGCTCGGCGACAACCGGCGCGTGGATTTTTCCCGGGCGATAATCTTCATGACGAGCAATCTCGGCGCGGCGGAAATGAGCAACATCCTCCGGCCGAACGTTGGGTTCGCCGCGGGAGAGATTGAACGCAAAGCTGCCGCCGGCATCGCGAATGAAAAATTGAACGTAAAGATCGGCAACGCCGGCATCGCGGCTGCCCGCCGGAAATTCACGCCTGAGTTCATGAACCGCATCGATAAGACCGTGGTATTCCGGCCCCTCGGCGAACCCGAGCTCCGGAAGATCCTCGCGCTCGAGCTGAATATCATCCAGCAGCGGATTTTCAATTCGGCAAGCAGCGCCCCGTTCGTATTTTCATGCACGGAGACCGCGGAGGATTTTCTCCTGCGCGAAGGCACCGACATGAAATACGGCGCGCGCCACTTGAAACGGGCAATCGACCACAATCTGGTCCATCCGCTTTCAAACCTCATCGCGACCAGGCAGGTGTGCGGCGGGGATTTGATCCGAGTGGATTTTGACGGGGATACCCGACGACTGACCTTCTTCAAGGAAGCCGAGGATATGCCCGCCTATGCCATGGTGCAGCTGGTGGACACTTCCATCACGCCGCCGCGCGGAACCTTCTCTTCGGGCGCGATAGCCGATCCACCAAATGCGGCAAACGCCCGCGGCGAGCGCCGCTAGACCTTGTTTTTAAGCAGATTTTGCCTCCGGCACCCGTCGGAGGCATTTTTATCATCCGCTTCTTTTTGGGAATATTTTGCATTATATTTAGGAACGTGAAACGCAAGGATTACAAAAAACTGCCGGAGACGCCGGGCGTTTATCTCATGAAAGATACCGGCGGCAAAATCCTCTATGTCGGCAAAGCGGGCAACCTGCGCCGGCGGGTTTCAAGCTATTTTGAACGGCCCCATGACGTGCGGATCGAGAAACTGGTAAGCAAGATAGCGAGCATCGATTTTGAAGAAACCGATTCGACCCTTGAAGCCCTGATCCGCGAAGCCCGGCTCATCCGCGAACTCACACCGCCCTTCAACGTGAAGGAAAAAGACGATAAGAGTTTTTTATACATCGAGATCACGAAGGAAAAATTTCCCCGCGTGCTTTTGGCGCGCGGGCATGATGTAGGAACAGGAAACAGGAAACCGGGAACAGGGAACCTATTTGGGCCGTTTACCTCGGCAACGGGCGCGCGAGAGGCATTGCGGATTTTAAGGAGAATTTTCCCGTGGAGCACGCACGAAACCGAAGGGAAAAGCGGAAAGAAAAAAGAAAAAAGGGCGTGCTTCGATTACGAACTCGGTCTTTGCCCCGGAACCTGCATCGGCGCCATCAGCGAGCGGGAGTATAAAAAGAACATTGCCCATCTGAAGCTCTTCCTCGAGGGCAAGAAAAAAAAGCTGATCGCCGCGCTCGAAAAAGAAATGGCGGCGGCGGCCAAAACTATGGAATTCGAAAAAGCGGCAAAACTGCGCGGCCAGGTTTTTGCGTTGAAGCACATAAGAGATACGGCACTGATGGGGAAAGAGGAGAATGGAGAATGGAGGACGGAAAATGGAACAAGGTTTCGCATCGAGGGCTACGACATATCGAATATTTCCGGCACTGCAGCCGTGGGGTCGATGGTGGTTTTCGAAAATGACCAGCCGGATAAAAATGAATACAGGAAGTTCAAAATAAAAACGGTATTCCAACCCAACGATGTCGGTATGCTCACGGAAATGCTTGAGCGGCGTTTTCGCCATTCTCCCGTTCTCCGTTCTCCGTTCTCCATTTTGCACCCATGGCCTCTCCCCGGCCTCATCCTCATCGACGGCGGTTTGGCGCAGGTGAATGCGGCAAACAAAGTGCTGCTCCGCGCCGGGCTGAAAATACCGGTCGTCGGTATCGCGAAAGGCCCGGAACGGAAGCGGAACGACATCATCGGCCTCGTGCCGAAGGGCGTAAAAAAGGAAACACTGATCCGGGTGCGGAACGAGGCGCACAGGTTCGCGATCAGTTATCACAAAAAATTGAGAGGCGTAAACGCGCTGCATTGACGAAGAGAACGGCGGTTTGCCTTTGGAAGCATCTTGCGGCCGTGTCGCTTCCGGACGACGCACACGGTCCTTCCGCACCCAAAAACCTTGACACTTCGTAAAAAAAACATGGATTCTCCTAAGAAAAATGGTGGGATATGGGACATGGGACATGGAAAGCCGTTCCTCGACGGACCGGAGCCTTCGGACACGCTCGCTCCCCGGATTCTGCATTGCATTGAAGATCGCGAGCGGCGGGATTTGCGCATGAAAATGGCCGTCTTTGGGGCAATGTTCATGGGTTCGCTTTCGGCGGCCGTTGCCGGTTTTTTGAATTTCGGGGCCCAGGTTTCGCAGTCCGGCTTTTTATCATTCGCCTCACTTTGGTTTTCTGATTTTTCGGCGGCCATTGCCAATTGGTCTGACATGCTCTCTTCAATGGTGGAATCATTTCCGGCCTTGCCCGCGGCATTGGTCCTGGGCGGCGTTGCGTTTGCAGCTTGGTCGGCCGGGAAGCTGGTTTCTGAAATAACCCTCATGCGGATGCACCGGCTGTCATGAAAAACTTCCTCGAATCAAAAAATGTCCGCGCCGTTATTTTTATCCTCGGCGGCATTGCGGCAGCCCTTTTGGTATTCAGCGCCGGCGTGGCGGTCGGCGAGCGTAAAGCGATTTTCTCGGCGGCATGGGGAAAAAATTATGGCCGGTTCTTTTTTACCGCGGGACCGCCGCCGGGCGCGATCGGCGTCATGGTCCAGCGCGGGCCCTGGAACACCCATGGCGTGGCCGGCCAGGTCATTGATGTTTCAAGTTCATCGTTCATGGTGAAGGATCCGGACAACGACGAACGGTCGATCGCGATCACGTCGGGCACGGTCATCCGCGATGCGAACCAGGTGATTCCGCTCGATAACATCGATCCCGGATACCAGGTGGTCGTCATCGGGCAGCCGAACGCAAGCGGCCAGGTCGAGGCGAGATTCGTAAGAGTGTTTGAAGTGTCGAGTTCGCCGCAATAACCCATGTCCAAATTCAAATTATTCATCAAATCGCATCGGGTTGCCTCGATCATCGTCCTTATCGTTGCCCTTGCCGGTTGCTATTACTGGTACCGCAGCGCGCAAAGCGCTTCGGCGCCGGCACGGTATGTAGTTGCCGCGGCCAAGCCGGGAACCGTGATTGCCTCGGTGCAGGGGAGCGGCCAGGTGGATTCGGTGACATCGATCAACGTGAACCCCCAGGTGACGGAGACGGTGACCGGCGTTTACGTCCAGCCCGGCGATTACGTCCGCGCCGGCCAGCTATTGGTACAGCTCGATCCGACGAATGAACAAAAGGCCCTGCGGCAGGCGGAGCTTTCGCTGCAGTCAGCCCAAATATCACTTTCCAAACTGCAGGAGGCGCCTGCCACGACCACGCTCGTCCAGGATCAAAATGCCGTTACGCAGGCAGAAGACCAATTGAACACCGCCTCCGCAACACTCCAAAGGGATTATCAGTCGGGTTTTGATACTTTGACCGCCACATTCACCGACCTGCAGAATATCATCACCGGCGTCCAGAATTTCGTTCAGGGCGCTGACGTGAATAAGATCCAGGCCGATCCGGATGCCTATGTGAACCTGATGCCGAATTACCTAACCGCGCAAGCTCTGCCGTATCGCAACAACATTTATTCCGCATTCCAAACGGCAACCGCGGCATACCAAAACAACCTGGTTGATTTCCACGCCGCAGACCGGAATTCAAGTCCGGCAATCATCGATGCGCTCCTTGCGGAAACGGCGAGTACCGCGAAGAATATTTCAAATAGCGTGAAATCGGTGAAGGATCTCCTGAATTTCGTCGTCAATAACTATCCATCTTCCTCAAGCACCAACCCGCTGCCGCAGGTCACGAACACGTATCAAACGAATTTCGGCAATTATACAAATACGATCAACACCGATATTTCGAATCTGCTCGGCGCTCAAAATACGATTTCGTCCGACAAGACCGCAATTAAAAATGCCCAGCTTTCGCTGAATGAAGCGCAAAATACGCTCACGGCGCTCTTGGCTGGCCCCGATACGCTTGATGTGCAATCACAGAACATTTCGATTCAGCAACAGCAGCTTTCCCTGCAAACGGCCCAGCAGAATCTGGACAATACTTCGATCCGTGCGCCGATTTCCGGCGTGATTTCCGCCGTGAGCGCCGTGGCGGGAGAAAGCGTAGCTTCGCCGGCAGTGACCATGGTTGGCTCGGATAAGGTGGCGGAAGTGACGTTGAACGAAGTGGATGCGGCGAAAGTGAGCTTGGGCCAGCAAGCGGCGCTGAGTTTCGACGCGCTGCCGAATCTGTCGCTCGCGGGGAAAGTAGTGGAAGTGGATCCGGTCGGCACCGTGTCGCAGGGCGTCGTGAATTACAACGTGAAGATCAGTTTTGCGAGCGCGGCTTCCGCGACGAGCACGGACCAAGTGAAGCCCGGCATGAGCGTGACGGCGAATATCATAACGCAAGCCGACCAGAATGTGGTGACCGTGCCGAACTCGGCGTTGCTTACCGTCGGTTCGCAAAAATTCATCATGGTACCGGCTTCACCGCTATCGGCCGAAGAATTGGCGTCCAGCTCCGCCGTCGGGATTGAACTCGCGGCGGCACCGGTACGTGTTCCGGTCGCAACGGGAATTTCAAACAGCAACGTGACTGAGATCACATCCGGTTTGAATGTCGGCGACCAATATATAGCAAGGACCATTTCAGGTTCCGCCGGAACGGGCGGGGCGGGAACGAATGCGCTGCGCACGCTTGGCGGCGGCGCAGGCGGAGCATTCTTCGGAGGCGGCGCGGTCCGAGTCGGCGGAGGAGGACGTGTTGGCGGATGACCTTTCTGTCATGCTGATGCTCTGCCGAAGAATCTTATCTGAAATTTCTAATATCTAATTAATAATTAATAACGAATGTCTAAAGTTAAATTTCCAACGGACATTTGGCATTACACATTCGTTATTAATTAGTCATTATTAATTAGATATTTCCCCAACAACACATTCGTTATTAATTAGAAATTTGGAGCGTTATTGATTGATTACCCGGCGCAAAACCAACGAGCGATGAAAAATATTATTGATTGCAAAAACATCCAAAAGACTTACGGCGCAGGCGACACGGCGACCGTGGTCCTGAAGGGCGTAACGTTCTCCGTAAAGGAGGGGGAGTTTGTGGCGATCATGGGGCCGTCCGGTTCCGGCAAATCAACGTTGATGCACATCATCGGCTGTCTCGATACGCCGACCGGCGGGGAATATTTGATTGACGGCAGGGATGTTTCCAAGTTAAGCGATGACGAACTTGCCGATATCCGTCGCGAGAAGATCGGTTTCGTCTTCCAGGCGTTTAATCTTTTGCCGCGAACGACTGTCCTGCGGAATGTTTCGTTGCCGCTCATTTATGAAGGTGTCGAGAAAACGAAACGCGAAGGGATTGCCGAAAGGGCATTGGCCGATTCCGCTTTTCCGCAGAAATTTTGGTACCACCATTCAAACCAGCTTAGCGGCGGTATGATGCAGCGCGTGGCGATCGCCCGGTCGCTCGTCAATAATCCGGCGCTCATTTTGGCGGACGAGCCGACCGGCAACCTGGATTCAAAGACCGGCGAGACCGTCCTCGGTACGTTCCAAAACCTGAATGAGAAGCAAGGCAAGACGATCGTCTTGATCACCCATGAGCGCTATGTCGCCGAACACGCCGACCGGATCATCCATATTTTAGACGGGAAGATCGTGCAGGAGGAGTCGAATGGCGTGCACCAGAGGAAAGCGACAATCAATGTCTAATGTCTAATTAATAATTAATAACGAATGTGTAAAGTTAAATTTCCAACGGACATTCGGACATTATCCATTCGTTATTAATTATTAATTAGATATTTCCCCAACAATCCATTCGTTATTAATTAGGCATTATTAATTAGAAATTACGTATGACGACCAGCGATATTTTTGAAGAAACTTATTCAGCCGTGACGGTCAATAAGGTCAGATCGGGCTTAACGATGCTCGGCATCGTGATCGGCATCGCTTCGGTGATCGCCTTGACCGCCGTCGGCCAGGGCGCCCAAAGTTCGATCCAGTCAAGCATTCAATCGCTTGGCTCGAACCTGCTCATCGTAATGCCGGGCGCTTCGAAATCATTCGGTTCCACGGTGAGTGCGGGTCTCGGCAGTGCTGAAACGTTAACGCCGGATGATGCCACGGCCATCAGTCAATTGCCCGGCGTGAGCGCCGTCGCGCAAGAAGTGAGCGGCCGCTATCAGGTCGTCTACGCAGGCACCAACACGAACGTCAGCGTTCTCGGCACCACGTCCGCTTATCCCATCGTGCGCAACGTACAGATCGACCAGGGAAATTTCATCACCGACCAGGATGTCGCCGAATCGAACCGTATTGCGGTAATCGGCCCGACCGTTTTGCAAACATTATGGAATCCGTCAGGCAATGCGACAGCCACGCCCGACATGGCAATCGGCCAGATGATCCGCATCAAAGGTGTTGATTTTACCGTTATCGGCGTGACAGTTTCAAAAGGCGGCACCGGCTTCAATAACCAGGACAATATGATTTACGTGCCGCTCTCAACCGCCCAGCATTATCTCATTGGAAACAGTTCTTATATCACCGAAGCCGACGTGGAGGCCCAGGATGCGCAATCAATGACGAACGTGCAGGATGAAATTACGCAGCTTTTACTCCAGCGGCACAATATCAGCGACCCGACGCAAGCCGATTTCAACGTACTGAACCAGGCGGATATCGTCGCGGCCGCTTCATCTGTTACTGGAACTTTCACGACTTTGCTTGCCGCGATCGCCGGCATTTCGCTCCTCGTCGGCGGCATCGGCATCATGAACATGATGCTCACGACCGTCACCGAGCGAACGCGCGAAATCGGCTTGCGCAAGGCGATTGGCGCCAAGCGGCACGATATCACGATGCAATTCCTGGCCGAATCCGTTACGCTCACGTTCGGTGGCGGCGCTATTGGCATTATCCTCGGTTGGCTTGGCGCAATCGCGATATCTTCGTTCACCGGTACCGCAACAACCATTTCGCTCGGTTCGATCATTTTGGCTTTCTGTGTCTCTGCCGGAATCGGGATCGTGTTCGGCTATTATCCGGCAAGGCGGGCGGCAGGGCTGAATCCGATAGAAGCTCTGAGATATGAGTGAAATGTTCCTGGCATCCCGAACTTGCTGCATCCGCCATGGCTTTAGCGAGGGCGGAGCCCGGGATCTAGAGCGTTCACATGACTAATTAATAATATCTAATTAATAACGAATGCATTGTTGGGGAAATTTCTAATTAATAATATCTAATTAATAACGAATGAATAATGTTCGAATGTCCGTTGGAAATTTAACCTTGGACATTCGTTATTAATTATTAATTAGATATTAGAAATTACAAAAGGTCGTCGATACAGAAACAAATTATGAAAAAATCAACAGTCATTATCATTGCAGTTGTCTTCGCCGTAGCCGCTTTCGTGGCTGGCATGTTCTACGGCAAATCCTCAACTGCGGTTTCGCCGCAGGCAGCTTTGAATGGCAACGGCGGCACATTCACGCGCCGGTTCGCGGCAGGCGGGGCTGCGGGTGCGGCAAATATCATCGCCGGACAGATCATTTCGGAAAACGGCCAAAGCGTGACCATCCAATTGCCGGACGGTAATTCGCAGGTTGTTTATTTCTCACCATCAACCGAGATCACGATGGTGAAAGTAGCTTCCGGAACGGCAAGCGCCCTCGCCGTTGGCACCGACATCATCGTGACGAGCAGCACCAAAGATTCAAGCGGCGTCGTCACGGCGAATGCTATCCAAGTTCGCCAAGGAGGTGCCGGGGGCATGCTCTATCGCGTCGGCGCAGGAATAAATGGCGGTTAACGCGTTAATGCTGCTTTTGAATCAAGATCCCGTTTTTTGCTCTGGTCGGGCCAAAAACGGGATTTTCAATGAAGAATAATTGTGTTTTCCATTGGTAAATTTAAGATTGATTTATGCGACGGAGACTGTTTTTCGCTTTAAATGTGGACGAGCGGACGAAGGAAGCGATCCAAAAATCGATTGCAGGCTTAAGGCCGGAATTCGACCGCCGGTTCCGTTTTGTGCCGCCGGAAAACTGGCATATCACTGTTTCATTTCTGGGGGCGCAGGATAACGGGCGGCTGACGAACATCATGAGGGCGGCAAAGGAAGCGGCAAAACATTTTGAACCGATGGTCGTAACGTTCGAGCGGCTGCAATTCGGGCCGGATGACCGCCATCCGCGGATGATCTGGATGGCAACCGACCAGGGCACTTCGGGGCAAATCGGGGAATTGAAGGGTGAACTCGAGGCCCGGCTTGCCGGGAACGGCGTCTCCTTCGAACGCGAATCGCGGCCGTTTGCGGGGCATATCACTTTGGCGCGGACTTCCCGAAACGGAACTATGTCCGATGCCGGCAGAACGGTACCGGGCACCGTCCCATTTCAGGCGGGACCCCTTCACCTAAAATGCACAATTGATAGTATAGATTTAATGGAATCAGAATTGAAAAAGAGCGGCTCGGAATATGCAATTTTGCAGAACTTTCACTTAGCAGGAAGCAGCGAGGATTAGATTCGACGGTCGTCGAATCTAATCCTCGCTGCCGGCCGCTTCCCGCTCTCGCTAAAATTTGTTAAACTTACAGAACTGACCTGTGAAAAAACGAGTCCTTGAAATCACCATCGTCGCGGTTCTTGGTGTTGCCCTCCTCGGCAGCGGTTTTTGGCTTGGCTGGACGACGGGCCGGAAATATCCGACGAATCTCGTGATCACGGGAGTAGGTTCGAGCACCTTGGCGCAGGCATCGAGCGTTGCCGATTTCAGCATCTTTTGGCAGGCCTGGCAGGATATCAACGACCTCTATCTTCGGAATCCCGATATTTCAAGCACGGCAAAGGTTTATGGCGCCGTGAATGGGTTGGTGCAGTCGCTTGGCGACCCCTACACCGAATTCTTCGCTCCGGCGGACAGCCAGCAGTTTCAGCAGAACATTCAGGGCAGCTTCGGCGGCATCGGCGCGGAGCTTGGCGGCAACCTGGCAAACGAGATTGTCATAATCGCCCCGCTCAAGGGTTCGCCGGCGGAGGCGGCCGGTTTGAAACCTGGCGACATCATCCTTGGCGTGAACGGCAGCTCGACCGCAGACATGACGGTTGACCAGGCGGTAATGTTGATCCGCGGTCCGGTCGGGCAAAAAGTGACCCTGACCATCGGCCGCACCGGCTGGAATGCTCCGAAAGATTTCACCATCACCCGCCAGACCGTCCAAGTGCCGCTCGTCGATTTTGAGATGAAAGGGGACATCGCGCATATTTCCGTCCACCAATTCGACCAGGAAACGGGGCGGCAGTTTTACAATGCCCTCGTGCAGGCGGTGAACCATAACGCGAAGGGGATCGTGCTTGACCTCCGCGGCGATCCGGGCGGCTATCTGGAAGTCGCCGTGGAGCTCGCGGGTTATTTCCTGAAACCGGGATCGCTCGTTGTGAAGGAAGTTGGCCGCGCGGTGCCGGAGCAGGATTTTACGTCTTCCGGCAACGGGGCGCTCGCGAACCTGCCGATGGCGGTTCTGATCGACAGCGGTTCGGCTTCGGCATCGGAGATCCTTGCCGGTGCGCTGCACGATGACCGGAAAATTCCGCTTGTCGGCACAAAGAGTTTCGGGAAAGGAACGGTGCAGGAATTGGAGCAGCTTTCCGACGGTTCATCGATCAAAATAACGGTTGCGCATTGGGTCATGCCGTCCGGCCTCATAATCGACCATAAGGGCATCATGCCGGATTACGCCGTGACGCTTACCGACCAGGATATCCAGAGCAAAAATGACACGCAGCTCGCGAAGGCCCTCCAGGTAGTGCAGGCGGAAATAGACGGCAAGCCGCTGCCAACGCCGACACCTGTATCAAGCACGGCATCGTCGAGTTCATCGTAGAATGTATAAAGCGGAATGTATAATGGTTTACCCCCTCTGCTTTCTACGTTATACATTCTGCCCATAAACGATATGAAAATTATATTACTGGCAGATGTACGGAATATTGGCAAGCGCCACGAAGTCAAGGACGTCGCTGACGGTTATGCGCGGAATTTCCTGTTCCCGAATAATTTAGCGGAGCCAGCGACGCCGGGTGCGTTGAAGAAATTGGAGACATTAAAAGCGGCGCATGATAAGGAAGAAAAAGAATTAATCGTACATTTGGAAGGGATCAAGCGGAAACTCGAGAGCACGAAAATCGAATTCGAATTAAAGGCGGATGAAAAGGGGAGCGTGTTCGGCGCGGTGAACAAGGAGTCGATCTTGAAAGCACTTCGGGAACATGATTTCATCACGAAAGAGCGCGTGGAGATTGAGCTGAAGTATCCGATCAAGGAGTTTGGGGAACACAAGGTGAAGGTGGATCTGAAAAAAGGCGTCACAGCGGAGCTCAAAATCCTCGTGCGCGCGAAGGGATAGGGAATCGCCGGAAATAGTAAGTTCAGATCAATGTCTATTATAGGCTTGACAAATGTAGAATAGTCATGCTATATATTTATCTAGTATTAATTTACGTCAGGAGGTTCTAAGAGTATGGGAACTAAGGAGGGAGACAAGGTTCTCCGGTTCGCATTGAACGGGCACGAACTGACCGTCTACGTGAACACCGATCCCAACGAAGCAGAAAAGTGTAGCATCTGCGGCGCCGTCCCGGAGGGCGAGCAAAACGAAGTCCTCGTATTTACCTACGAAATCGCCGAAATGGATGAGGATGGTGTGCATCTTCCTCTGGAAGGCGAACTCTTCGAAGCCGTGAAATCCAAGATCGACAGCACTGGGTTTTTCGGCAAGGCGTTCTGCCTGGACTGCTACGATGAGCAGGACGACCGCTTCCATCGCGAAATCGAAAATGACTGATGGGCATATTCGAAAAACCATCGAGCGGCATCACCCTATGGGGATGCCGCTTTTTATTTCAAAAACCATTCGAGGTGCGACGACGGCCTTCGTATTCTTTCTTTTTTTTGGCGTGGAAACGGTAACTCTGGCTTTTTCAGACGGATTACCCGGCGTGACGACCATAATTTTCACGCGGCCGACAGCGGTTTCAAAATGCCGCACCTGTCTTTTATTTCCGTTCCCACAGCTTCGCTGATATTCCTATAGCCGTCTTGCTTTAATAATCTCACGAGGCCTTTATTGATTCTTTTCACGGCCATCGGGCCGCCGTAGATGAGGCCTGTTACCATTTGCACGAGCGACGCGCCGGCTTTGATCTTTTCATACGCATCTTCGGCGGTGAAAACGCCGCCGAGGCCGATCAGGGTATACTTGCCTTTTGTTTTTTCATAAATATGCCGGACGATGTTTGTCGAGAGGTCCCGCATGGGCCGGCCGGAAATGCCGCCTTCGGGAATGGCATTCAATTGTTCGGCGGACGACCTCAGGTTCAGGATGTCGCGACGTTTGGAAAGGTTCGCGACTACGAAACCGTCAATGAGTTGGATGTTCTTATTATACTTTTCAACAACAGCCAGAATATCATCCACTTCTTTTATCGTGAGATGGCTTGAGATTTTCAAAAACACCGGGCCGTATTTTTTTTCTTTCGCAATCGCGACAAGCAAGCTGTCGAGCATCCAAGGATTCTGGAACGTGCAGCCATCCGCCGCGTTTGGGCAGGAAATATTCAGCGTCACATAACTGAAATATTGCGCAAGCTGCCGATAGGTGAGCGCATAATCCTCGACCGATTTATCGCCCTTGATGTCCGCGCGGTTCGTCTTCGCGATGTTGATGCCGATAGGGAACGCCCGGGCATTCGCCGCCTGCTGGAAATCGGATACCGAAAGCGACTGCATTTTCCGCTCCACGGCATCCGCGCCTTCATTTTTCAAACCATAATAGACGATGAGCGACTGGTCTTTCGGCAATCGTGCGAGCCGTTTGCCGGAATTGCCCTCGTAGGGAAGATGGGTGATGGCGCCGACCTCCATAAAGCCGAAGCCGACCGAAGGCATGATTTTCGTCAGGTGGACTTCCTTATCGAATCCGGCGCCGAGGCCGATTGGGTTGGCAAAATGGATACCGCGGACCGTGGTTTGCAGTGCCGGATGTTCATAGCGGCAAAAAGCGGCCACCAGACGGCGTCCTAAAGAAAAATTTCCCAGCGTTTCTCCAATAGACCCGACAAAATCATGGACTTTTTCCGGGTCGAATTTAAAAAAAATCGGTTTGAGGATGGATTCATACATACAATCTTATTCTAGCTTTTACTGCATTTATTTCAAATTTCATTAAATAGTCATTAAATGAAATTTGACTTTGAATTTAGGGTCACTAACCTGGAAAATAAAGTCGAAAAATAAGCCATTTTCATATAACATGACCCTGGAAAATCTGGTTCAAATGAACCGGAAGCAATTCCTGCCGCTCGAGGATAAATGGACGATGGATTTGCAATATTAGGCAGCAAACTCGACGAATTGCTTCGTGATATAAGAGAGAAGAATAAACGGGCGGAGAAATTGGAAGGAGCCGTATTGTAATAAAAAATCGGATGCTCCCTTTGGATATCCGAAATTTTTCTTACGCCATCACGCTGACTACCGTTGCCCTTCTTGGCGAGCCGTCGAATTTTGTCTTGGTTTTTGACGAAAACTTTACAATGCCATTCTTGCCGGCGTAGAGTGTGTCGTCGCCCGCGCGGATGACATTCGCGCCCGGCAGGTATTTCGTGCCGCGCTGACGGAGGATAATCTGGCCGACGAGCGCCTTCTGGCCGTCATTGATCTTGACGCCAAGGCGCTTTGCGATGGAATCGCGGCCTAATTTTGTTGAACCGATAGCTTTAGTATGGGCCATTGCGGGGAGAATGAAGAATGAAGAACGAAAAATGGGTAAACCATTCTGCCTTCTCCAATCTACTTTCTGCAATAATGAACCAGTCAATTCTATGCTACAATGACCTCAATGTCAACTACGAACAAGCTTATTTTGGACATAGAAACCATCGGCGAAGATTTCGATTCCCTGGACCAGGCGACCCGGGAAAACCTGACCCGGTGGATCAAAAAAGATTCGGAAAACGAAGATGAATACCAGCGGGCGCTTAAAGACCTGAAGGACGGGCTCGGTTTTTCGCCGTTGACGGGCGAGATCGTCGCGATCGGCGTGCTCGATTTCCATAAAAACGAAGGCGGCGTCTATTATCAAGCGCCCGGACAGAAAAGTGATAGGGAGCAAGGAACAGGGAACAAGGAGTTGAAAGAAAACGGGATTATTTTCAAAGCAATGACCGAGGAGGAAATGCTTCGGAAATTTTGGGAGCTTGCGGCGCGGTACCAGGTTTTCATCACGTTCAATGGCCGCGCGTTTGACGTGCCATTTTTAATGGTCCGTTCCGCGATCCACGGCATCCGGCCGACGAAAGACCTCATGCGCGGCCGGTATTTATATCAAAACAATCCGGAGGCGCTTCATATTGATCTTGCCGAGCAATTAAGCTTTTATGGCGCCGTCCGCCGGAAGGGAAGCCTGCATCTCTGGTCGCGCGCGTTCGGCATAGAAAGCCCAAAGTCCGGAGGCGTGACCGGAGATGATGTAGGCCCGATGTTCAAGAAGAAAAAGTTTCTGGAAATAGCAAAGTACAATGTGGGCGATCTGCGGGCGACGAGAGAATTGTATGCAAAGTGGGAGCAATATCTATCATTTTGATTGGGCGGAAGCGGACGCGGCATTTTGAAACCTTCTGGCAGGCATGCTGCAAATCAGGAAGGAACATGGCTGACAGTGGTTTCAAAGTGCCGCGCCCGCTTCTGGCCGCTACTTATTTTATTCTGTACAAAAGAAAACCCGCCTTTTAGGCGGATTTTCTTTGCTGCTGATGGTTCAGCGCGTTCGCTAACGGACTGGCGGTCGCGGTCGAAGCATTCGGTGCGGGAGCGTGGTTGCTCACGAAACTGATGGTCGGTTGGACCGGAGCCACAGGAGCCGGAGCGGGCTTTTTGCTGCTCTTAGCCGATACCGCCGCCGGTTCTTCATTGCCGCCGCGTCCCCAGATAAGGATCGCAATCATCGCAAGCAGGATTACGCCGATGATGATAGCGGGCAAACGGTTGCCGCCGAAGATCGACGAGGCCACTGCCGCGCCCTGCGCCGCCGGCTGGTTTTGGGCCGGTTGCGTCAGATCCTGTACGGATGGCAAAAGCGAACCAGAATTCAGGCCTTCGGAGCCATTCCGGGCTGCCGGTGCGGCTGACGGCGAAGGGTTATTCACGGCGACAAGCGGTGCTTGGCCGGCGGATGCGGCCGGCGTTTCGTTCTGTGCCAAAGCCGAACCCGTACCGTTTTGCATGGAGATCAAAACCGCCGCGAGCGAATTCTCAATGCCGGAAAGCGATTTTGCAATCACGGGGCCGTTCTCGGCCAGGAATTGAGGGTTGCTTTGCATGGCATTTTGCAAGCTGACGAGCGTCGTCGCGAGCGACGAAAGCGCCGCGTTGAGCGCCGCAGCATCAGCCGCGGAAATGTCCGTCGCTGCCGGTTGGGCCGCCGGAGTAATTGCCGCGGTAACCGGGGATTCCGCCGCCGCGCCCAAGTCCTGCCCCTGCTGCAGCTCGAGAAGCTGTAATTTGGCTTTCATAAGCTGCAACTGTTGCTGGAGGGTCGCTTGGTCGGCCGGCGCGGTTTGCGCATGAGCCAAAGCTATAGATCCAAAGCTCATCAATGCAAGGGAAAGGAAAATCGAAACAAGTAATTTTTTCATGGATGTTGGTAAAGTTTAATTGCAAGGAGGCTTATACCCGGACGAAGATAATGTCTAATGGCAAATGGCTAACGAATGTTCCAATGGTGGAAATGTCCGATATCAGACATTTAAGCATTTTTTCCGTTCGTTAGGCATGGGACATTTTTCATTCTCTCCGCGCGGGTACAAGCCTCTGACGGCCTTTCAAAAATTTGGCTGTCAAAGAGCTCTGGATGTAATTGTTAAGTCGGCTAATTCCAGTATAGGAAAGCTCGCAGGCATTGCAAATTTGACATTCAGTTTTTGAATTGTTATTATTTTATGTCATTCCAGGGCCGCAGCCGAGGAATCCTGTCTGGAAATGACTAATATCTAATTAATAATTAATAACGAATTTCTAAAGTTAAATTTCCAACGGGTATTCGGATATTAAACGTTCGTTATTAATTAGATATTATTAATTAGAAATTATTAATCAGACATTTCCCCAGCAATGGCGGGCAGGCAGGATGACGAAGAAAAACATGGAATTAAGAAATATCGCTATCATTGCCCATGTCGACCATGGGAAAACGACTTTGGTGGATGCGCTCCTGAAGCAGTCCGCCAATTTTAAGTTGAAGACCGGCGCGACTTCCGAATTGATCATGGATTCGAACGAACTGGAACGCGAACGCGGAATCACCATCTTTTCCAAGAATGCTTCGGTTATGTACAAAGATGTGAAGATCAATATCGTGGATACGCCGGGGCATGCGGACTTCGGCGGCGAAGTGGAGCGCATCATGCGCATGGTGGATGGCGTTTTGCTTTTGGTGGATGCAAAGGAAGGGCCGATGCCGCAGACGAAATTCGTGCTCCGGAAAGCGATCCAGGCGGGACACAAAATCATCGTAGTCATCAATAAGATCGACAAGCCGGACGCGCGGCCGGAGTGGGCGCTCAACGCGACTTATGACCTGTTTTTCGAGTTGGATGCGACCGAGGAACAGATTGAGTTTCCGGTGATCTATGCCGCCGGAGCGCAGGGCAAGGCGGGACCGACGAAGGATCTCGGCGGGATGAAGGATATCGAGCCGGTCTTTGAGGCGATCGTGAAATATATTCCAGCGCCGAGCGTCCCAACCTCTGACGCCGGAACGCCGCTTCAGTTCCTCACGGTCAATCTGGCCTATGATAACTATAAGGGCAAAATTGCCGTCGGGCGGCTTTATGCGGGAACCCTGAAAAAGGGAGCGATCGTGGCGCACATCACCCGGAGCGGCAAAATCAAAAAAGAAGAATTGACTGCCGTGATGCTCTTCGATGGATTGAGCCGGATCGACGTGGACCAGGCGGAGGCAGGGGACATCGTCGCGATCGCCGGCATTCCCGATGTCACGATCGGCGAAACGATCACCGATCCCGAAAATCCAAAGTCGCTGCCGATCATCCATATCGACGAACCGACGATCAAGATGACGTTCGGCGTGAATACGTCGCCGTTCCGCGGCAAAGAGGGGAAGTTCACGACTTCGCGGCAGCTCAAAGACCGGCTTGAGCACGAACTTGAAACCGATGTCGCGCTTTCAGTTGCGGCGATGGACGCGGATTCCGGAAGATGGACGGTCGCCGGCCGCGGTGAACTGCATTTGGCGATTCTCATCGAAAAAATGCGGCGCGAAGGGTTTGAGCTCGAAGTTTCAAAGCCGCAGGTGATTTTTAAGAAGGAACAGGAAACAGGCGACAAGGAACAAGGAAAATTACTTGAGCCGGTGGAACTCGTTTCCATTGAAGTGCCGGAGCAGTATTCAGGTACGGTGATCGAAATGATCGGCAAGCGGCTTGGCGCGATGAAAAACATGAAAGTCGACGAAAAGGGGATCGCGTTCATGGACTTCGAAGTCCCGACGCGCGGGCTCATTGGCATCCGCAACAAATTCCTGACGTCCACGAAGGGAACCGGCATCATGAACACTTTGTTCCTCGGTTACCAGGAGTATAAAGGCGATATCACCGCCATACCGCACGGTTCGATCGTGGCGACGCAGCAGGGCGTTTCGAACAATTACGGCCTCGTGACGGCGCAGGGCCGCGGCAAACTTTTCATCAGCGCCGGCGTGCCGGTCTACGAAGGCATGGTGGTAGGAGAAAATGCGAAAGAAGGCGATATTTGGGTGCACGTGGCGCGCGAGAAGCAGCTCACGAATTTCCGCGCGAAAAACGAAGGGTTGGCGGACCAGCTCGAGGTGCCCGTTTCGCTCACGCTTGAAGACGCACTCGATTACGTAGACGACGAGGAGCTCGTTGAGATCACGCCGCAGAGCATCCGGATCAGGAAAAAATATCTGACCGAAGCGGAGAGGAAGAAAGCGGGAAAATAAAGAACCGGTTGCATCCGGGTCCGATCCGTATTATCCTGATGCGTAGCAGCGAGGAGTCAGTATGAAAACTTTGGCAACTTTTTTGTTTAAGTTGGGTTGTCTCATTTTTATTTGCGGATTTTTGGTTATGGCTTTCCTCAGGATGTTTCCTCCGGAGGGCATCAAACAGTCCATCGATTCCGCCACATATCTGACCGAAATCGCCCAAATCGGGCTTTCATGCATAGTCCTTGCCGGGATTATCCGCGTGGGGGGCCTGATCTCCAATCGCTTTTAATCCGCTGCTTCGGCAGCTTTTTTATTAGAACCCATCTCAAAAATAGGCCGAGCGCACCCATGAGGAATTTTCGAGATGAAAATGGCGATTTCGGCTGAAGGAATAGCGGGCTATTCCAAGGGCGAAATCGCCGTTTTCAGCCGAAAATAACCATGGGTGCGCCGGATCTTCGGACATCAGCTATTTTTGAGATGGGTTCCAGGCATTCCATCCTCCGTTCGCGGCCCTCCGTCCTCCAGGATATCAAACATTTTTTTCTGGATCGCGATTGCTTCTGCGGGGCGAGCGAGCTCTGCCTCGTCCTGCTCCGGATAGCGTTGTTTGAGGAGCGCCAGATTTTGCCGGATTTCCTTATCGTCCGCTTTGATGTCTTCGGCCTTCCGGATCTCGCGCAAGACGAAGCTCGTCCGCATTTGCTCTTCGATCTGCTGCCGCGCGTCTTTTTCAAGTTCCGTTTCGGATTTTTTGACCTGTTCCAGATATTTTTCGAGCGTGAGCCCCAGCTTTTCGAGTTCCGCCGCGCGATTGTCTTTCCAGTCGTCCACCTCCTGTTCGATGAGCATCTGCGGCACTTTCACTTTCGAATGTTTTACGATTTCGCGGACCAGCTCGTCGCGCCGGGCCTCCTTCATTTCCAATTCTTTTTCCTGCTCGAGTTGCCGTTTGATTTCCTCTCGGAATTCGGCCACTGTCTTGAATGGCCCAAATTGCTGCACGAATTCATCGGTGATTTCCGGCGGAGCGGCGACCTCTTTCGAGGGCCCGGCGACGGGGATCATTGTTTTGATGCGATCGATGGCTTCATCCACTTCTTTGGCGGTGATTTCAATGTTTTGTTTCCGTTTTGCGATCTCATGGCCGATTTTTTTATAATCAGGCAGGATAACCGCAGGGGAGAGGGCGAAGCGGAGCTTGAAACCCAATGGATTTTTGGGCGCGATCTTGGTCAACGTCAATTTCGGCCGGCCCAATACGGACAACTTTTCGTCTGCCGCAATTTCCGGGATCACATCGTGCAAAACCTCGTCTGCTGCGTCTTCCACGAGCGCCATTTCATGCACGTGTTCGCGGACGATATTTTCCGGCACCTTGCCCTTCCGGAAACCCGGCCATTCGAAACCCGCCGCGGCTTTGGCGAGTTCGGCTTTCAGATATTCATCCAAGACCTCGACCGGAATTTCCGCCTCGAATTCGACTTCACCGTCCTTTTCCTCGATTTTTTTCAGATTGGTATAAAGTTTATCCATAAGCCCGTTGATTATATCCGATTTTTATTCATTGAACAAATTACTTGGTAATTCGTATAAAATATGCTACCATTGGTACATTCATCGGCGGATTTAACCTAACTTATAGCCCACTAATTCAATGAACGACTCCAATAAAATGACGGTTTGGTTCATCATCGGTTTTCTCGTGCTCGTCATTGCGGGCGTGACGATCGCTTATTTGGCCTCTGGCGGCAATACGGGCGGCAGCGGCGGCTCGAATGCCAGCTCTACTTTTTCGGCGACCACCGTTCCAGCTATCAGCTCCTCGGATTGGACGCAGGGGAACCCGAATGCGAAAGTGACGCTTACCGAATACGGTGATTACGAATGCCCGGCCTGCGGCGCCTATGCCCCGATCGTTTCGCAGGTCGTGAGCCAATACGGCAGCCAGATCTATTACGCTTTCCGTGAATTTCCGCTCTACAGCATCCACCCGAACGCAGGCATTTCCGCGCAAGCGGCAGAGGCAGCCGGCCTGCAGGGCAAATATTGGCAGATGCACGACATCCTCTATAAGAACCAGGCGGCCTGGTCCGGCGATTCGCCGGCGAGCGTTGTCCATGATTATTTCGACGGTTATGCGCAGCAGATCGGTTTGAACGTTCCCAAGTTCGACCAAGACATCAATTCAAGCGCAGTAATAAATAAAATTCAAAATGATGTTGCGACCGGCAACGCGGCGCAAATCGACCACACGCCGACATTTTTCGTGAACAACGTCCAAATTCCGAATCCCACAAGCGCCGCTGACTTCCAAACCGTCCTCCAGCAGGCATTAAAGCAGGCAGGCGTTGAAGCAAGTACGAGCACCGCATCCGGCACCGGGCAGTAAATCGGTTCAGTACCTTGACAAAATTAAAAAATGCGGTACCTTTAGCCTGGCATCTTAGCAGGGAGGAATAAAATGTTTGAATCCGAAAAGATCGCGCGCAAACGCGAAGAGTTTGCGGCGGCGAAACAGGAAGAAAGTCGCATCTGGGGCGAGTTGAAAACTTTTCTGGAGAAAGGCGAGATGAATGCCGATCTCTTCCAGAATTATGCCGCCCGTTATGACGCGGCGCTCCATCAGACCTACTGCAGATTTAATGAACTCATGGCGCTTTACGACGAGTATTGCACTGAGCTCCAGGAAAAAGCCCTGGCCTTGGCGGCGCAATCGCTTTAGAACCCATCTCGAAAATAGGAGTTAAGGAAAAATCGGTGTGTTTTTTGAAGCGTCAGCACAGACGAAAAAGCTAGATATCATCAAGCTCTTTCGTTTGGGTTGACTTCGAAACAGACAAGCGCTTGTCTGTTTGCATGAGAAAATACAACAAAATATGCGAGCAGTG
>JAGWKM010000020.1 GCA_028865305.1 Patescibacteria group bacterium
TCGAGATCCTGCCCGCGGCTTTGCCTGATGGTTTCCTGAATAGCCCGTATTCGCAAACACTCACGGCATCGACAACCGCGACGGGAACATTCGCGTGGAGCGTTTCGTCCGGCAGCCTGCCGTCCGGTTTGACGCTCGATACGGCAGCCACCGGGACGATGAGCGCGGTTTCGGGTACGCCGAGCATGGCCGGTTCGTCAACATTCTCCATTACGGCTGGAAATGGGACCAGTTCCTCAACCCAATCGTATACCTTGAATATCGGCCAATCGGGCACGCCTTCAGGCACGGCGGCAATGCTCGAGATCCTGCCCGCGGCTTTGCCTGATGGATTTACGGACAATCCTTATTCGCAAATCCTGACCGCATCGACGACCGCGACGGGAACATTCAACTGGTTCGTATATTCAGGCAGTTTGCCGGCGGGCCTGTCGCTTGATACGGCGGCGACCGGAACCATGAGTTCGATCTCGGGCACACCGACGGTCGCGGGTTCTTCTACCTTCGCGATCGGCGTGACGAACAGTGCGGTTTCCTCGACGCAGGCGTATGTCCTCAACATCGGCCAATCCAGCACGACCGCGGCGACCAGCACGCCTTCAAGCACCTTCACGGGCGGCGGGAATAATGGCCAGATTGCCGTCGTAGCGGTTGACCGCATCCAGGGAAACCTTTCGGCAGGGAATACGGCAACGACGATAGCCGCGCATCTCACCAGCCAGAATGGCGCGAATGCGAATGATGTGACGGTACATGTGCAATTGACGCAAAATGGCACGGTGGTCGCGGACGCCTCCTATCCGGACGTAAATGTCACTCACGATAGCCAATCTTCATATCAGTTGGCTACGCAATCCAATTTACCGGTCGGGACGTACACGATAGCCGTCGTTGTCTATAACGGTGATGGCACCCTGAATGCCTCTTTCCCCGATTTAGGCACGATCGTCGTGCAGTAACGGATGATAAAAAACGGGCGTTCGCACCTGAAAACGGGCGGTTACCGTTTTCAGGCGCGAACGCCCGTTTCGACGAGGATTTTTTTTCGAAGCGGCTTTGGGTAGGCAATCTGCGGCATAAATCGTAAAAACTACAAAATCATGATCATCATACATGACATATTCGTTTGCAAACCGGGCAACGCGTCGAAAGCGGCAAAAATGTTCAAGGAAAGCATGGGGAAGCACCCAAACGTGCTTCACATCATGACCGATGTGGCCGGCCAGTATCACCGCGTCATTATGGTTTCGCAATATGAAAGCCTGGCCCAGTTTGAGGAGGGGATGAAAGCGATGCAAAATCCGACGCCGGAAATGAAAAAAGAGATGGAGCGCATGAAGGACTTCCAGGATATGTACCTGACCGGCAGCCGGGATATTTATAGAACTTGGTAATCCGGTTAAACCTTCCGATCGGAAGGTTTAACCAAAATTCATTAGATATCTAACAACCGATGCCGGTGAGGCCGCCGCCAAGGAAGCTTGAAATGATGAGCGGGAACCCTTTGGCGATCAAGGCGATTACGACGGCGACAGCGGCATACAACAGCGTGAGCGAGGCGAGCTTCACTTTCTCCGGATTGCCGGCGGCAGTGAGGTAACGAAACGCGGCGACGAGGACGAAAATGATGACAAGGATGATCAGGAAATAGAAAAGCCAGTTGATGATATTGCAGATCGAGGTGACGCTCAAAATCTGCGCAACATTCGTGTAGGCCTGCGGCGCGGAAATCGGCGGTTGGGGGATGGATGCTTGGGCAAGAAGGTGCATGGTTTTCGGATTCTGCGCCGGCCGGGATTGCGGCGGCATGTCTTTATTTCTAATCCTAAAAAGTCCGAAATGAAGTTTTAGTGATAATGCATTCTGCTTCCGGACGCGAATGAAGATTGATGCTTCACGCCGCCTTCATCCTTCCGTGTGATATTATTCACGGTATGACCAACAAGGAATATTTCCTGAAGGTGATTAACGAAGAGGCGCCAAAATTCGAAAAAGTGGTGAAAGCGTTGCCGGAGGACCAGTTTGGCTACCGGCTGCATGAAAAAGGGCGCACAGCGGGCAGTTTGGCGATGCAGCTCGCTTCGCAGCCTTCGGGCATCGCGATGATCATCAAGAAAGGGGAGCCGGCCGGGGAAGCGTTCAAGACCAAGAAGGAATCAACGGATGAAATGGTGAGGCGGATGCGGGAAAATTTCGAGGAGCTGCGGGGCGCACTCGAAGACGAATCGGACGAGGATTGGGAAACCGCGGACGGCGTTTTAAAATTTCCCGGCGGCGAATGGCGGGCGAAAAAATACGACATGGCATGGGGATTCCTATTCGACGCCATCCATCATCGCGGGCAACTCACTGCATATTTGAGAGCCATGGGAGCGAAAGTGCCGGGTGTGTACGGATCATCGGCCGATGAAGGATGACCGGTGCCGCGCGGGCGAAAATGATTTTAACCAGTCATTTTAATCCGCGCGTTTTTTTATCACTCTCCAAACTTAATACCGCACCCATAAGGGTGCGGATGAAGTTTTGTCCCACCGGCGCTTTGGCCGGTGGGACGCCGCCCCTCCGGGGCGGCGAAGAGGGAGAAGATACCCCGTCCGTGAGGGCGGGGTATCTTCATTTTTACGGCAAGGATATGCTTCCGCCGTTGGGTAGCCTTAAGGTTTGCAGGATCCGCTGTATTTCTGATTGGAGCGCGCCCTGGTCATTCGAGGTGAACATCCGGATAGTGCCGCTTGGATAATTGGCGAACTGGCTTTGTCCTATACGCGTTTCGAATTCATAGCAGGCGCCGGACGGCTGGTAAAACAGGCGGTAAAGCGTGCCGTTCGCATAATGCCCGGTGGCAGCTCCGCCGACGGCAAATGCGCTTGCGGCATAAGTGTCAGCCGAGGTTGTCGTGGAGCTTGGGGCGGTCGTATATCCTTCCGGCGGCGTCGTAAGACAGGCGGTTTGGGTCTTAAGGTCGGTACGCTTATCAATCCTGATGCCGGCACTTTCGAAGTTGGTTCCTTGGAAGGCATTGCCGATATAGTAAAGGCAATAATCGAAGTTTTCGCTGCAGGGAGGGATATAAGTGCGGGCGAGGATTTGCGAGGACGTAGTGGCGAGTCCGAAATCAGCGGAAGGGAAGGAAATTGAAATGACGCCGTCGGAGATGCTTTGGTCGGAAGTTGAGGAAGCGGCGGTGTTGGCATAGCTCGATGTGCCGGGCGTTCCGGTGGCGGCCGGCGTCGCGACTTGCTGGCCCGGCGATGTTTGCGCTATGAGCCAAACGGCGATGAGGGCAATGGCGACGACGATGATGAGGATTACGGTTGCAGTGGTAGACATAGGTTCATTATATGATTTTCATCGCGAACGGTGAAACAAAAATGAATCGCGATGCCAGGAGGAAACTCGAAATTCATGAAAAAATGGGCTAAAATGGAACTATGGCTCGGGTAATCGCGGTTTGCAACCAGAAAGGCGGCGTGGGGAAGACGACCTCCACCGTTTCGCTCGGCGCGTATCTCGCGCTCGCGGGCCGGCGGGTGCTTCTTGTCGATTTCGATCCGCAGGCGAACGCGAGCTCGGCGCTCGGCCACCATTACGCGGCGATCACGAAAAGCATTTACCACGGCATCATCGATGCGGCGACGCAGGAGGAGGTTATCGTGCCGACGCCGCTCTATAATTACCACCTCGCGCCCGGGTCGCCGCATCTCGCCGGCGCGTTGGTGGAATTAGTCGACATGCCGGAACGCGAATATTATCTGCGCAGGTTCGTGAACCGCGTGCGCCATTTATACGATTACATTTTGATCGACCTGCCGCCGAGTTTGAGTTTGCTCACGGTGAACGGCCTCGTTGCGGCGGATGAAGTCATCATTCCGGTGCAGGCGGAATATTACAGCTTGGAAGGCATCGGGCAGCTCCTTGAAACCGTGGAATTGATCCGGCAGAACCTCGGCCATCCGATCCGCATTTCAGGAGCGCTGATTACGATGTATAATAAGCGGGAACATTTAAGCCGCGAGGTGGCGAAAAACCTCCGGGACCATTTTCCGCATCGGGTATTCGACGTGGAAATTCCGAGAAGCGTGGCATTGGCGGAAGCGCCGAGCTATGGCAGGCCGATCCTGCTTTACCGCCCCGATTCCGACGGTGCACTGGCGTATAAGAAATTAGCTGATGAAATCATTACTGAAGAAAAACAAAGCTAGGATAGTTGAACCGCTGCATCATTTCATTTGCAGCAAATGTAAAAAATGGTGGTCGGTGAGCAATGCCTCGTAAACAAAGAGAGTTTGGCATTTTCCCTGGTGCAGCTCAATAAATCAATATCATTAACATGCTAGGCAAAGGACTGGAATCTCTGATTCCGCAAAAAGGAAATAATAATAGCGGAGGAAATGACGACCAGAACGGCCGAGATAACGGTCCGGTTTCGGAACCGCAGAACGTGAATCCGGCGGCCTCGAATTTGCCGGTGGATAAGTCTGTGCAAGATGTGGATGATGGGACGCACCCGGAGAATGGAGGATGGAGAATGGAGAATGGTGCGCAAAAACCGGAAACCAATAACCGGCAACCCGAGACCGGCAACCAGAAGCCGGGAGCCAGGAATTCCTACACCGAACAGCCAACGGGCTCAATTTTCCATATCGAAGTCGACAAGATCGCGCCGAATCCGGACCAGCCGCGGCGGCATTTTGATGAAACAGCCTTGCAGGATTTAGCACGTTCCATCCGCGAATTCGGCTTTCTCCAGCCGCTTGTGGTCACAAAGATCGAGAAAGAAACACCGACCGGCGTCGATGTCGAGTACCAGCTTATCGCCGGCGAGCGCCGCTTGCTCGCGGCGAAACTGCTCGGCTTGCGGCTCGTGCCCGCGATCATCAGGAACGTCCAGCTTGAACGGGAAAAATTAGAGCTTGCCGTCATCGAAAACATCCAGCGCGAAAACCTGAATCCGATCGAAACTGCGCGCGCCTTCCAGCGGCTCCAGGAAGAGTTCCGCATGACGCAGCGCGAGATCGCGGCGAAGCTCGGCAAGTCGCGCGAAGTGGTCGCAAATACGGTGCGGTTGCTCGACCTGCCGGAATATATCCAGCAGGCGGTCCAGAAAGGGGATTTGTCAGAAAGCCATGCCCGGCTGCTTTTGTCGATCGGCGATCCCGGCGCCCAGAGGAAATTATTCGAAGACGTGGTCGCGAACCGGCTCACGACGCGCGACGTGAAGGAGCGCGTGAAAGAAATCGTGAGACCGCGGGCACAGCACCTCTTCGACGGCCTGTCGCCGGAACTGAAGGAGATTCAGGAATCATTATCAAGCTCCCTCGGGGCGCCGGTAGAGATCCATAAGGGCGCGAACACCGGCAAAATCACGATCGCGTTTTATTCAGAAGAAGAATTGGAAAATATCCTACAGCGGCTTCGGAATCAGGACGGAGCGGGGAGCGGGGAAGCGGGAGGGGATCGGGAATAAAAATCCCGCGCGAGGCGGGAATTATTTTTCGATGCCGAGGCTGTGTTTTAATACGACCGCTTCCAATCGCGTACAGGTTCTCGATCTTTCAAATCGATCAATGATTTCGTAGACCTGTTTCTGGAAGTGCGGAGAGGCATCAGCCATAAGGCGTTTCAAAATCTTGAACGACAATTCATTCCTTCTCCTTAATCGATGACAAACAGCTTGATGAAGTCAGCTTCCTGAGAGGTACAACGGCCTTCGCTCGCAAAACGGGAAAGAATTTCGCCGGGCAAATAGCAGAGATTGGCTGGTAATTGCCCGCAGAGCGCCTTGAGGAGCTCTTTGCATATTTCATTAAGCCTTTCCTTTGGGGGCACGGGATTGCTCCTTCCTGCTCAAAAAAGTTAAACACAGACAGCTACCGAAGTCAATTTTATAAAAAATGACGATTGTCAAAAATGGTAGGGTGAAAAAATATGTCAAAATTTAATACAATAAAATCATGAAAATTTTCCTTTGCGCGAGCAAATACAATTATGGCAAAGTGGCGCCGATCAAGTCGCGACTCGAAGCTATGGGGCATGTGATTACAGTTCCGAATAGTTACGATGAGCCGATGAAGGAAGAGGAAATGAAAAAAATAAGCCCTGAAGCCCATCAGCAATGGAAGGCCGCAATGATCCGGCTGCAAAAAGAAAAAGTCGACGCGAACGATGCGATTCTCGTTCTGAACTTCGAAAAGAACGGCCAGCCGAATTATCCAGAACCCATCTCAAAAATCCTCCTGCCCGCGTTGCGAGCGGTTTTGGCCGAGGGCGAGGCGGGATGAGGAGACAATAGCGGGCTATGGCCCCGAAATCCCAACGCCGCCATCGGCCAAAACCGCCGCAACCCTCCGGGATCAGGCCGGTTTCCGCTATGGCTGCGTTGCTGCGGGATTGCCGTAGCCCGCTACGGTTTCCCCTTGCGCCTTGCCCTTGCGGAAACCGACTGTGATCGCGGGCGGAGTATTTTTGAGATGGGTTCGGGGCGGTGCGACGTTCCTGGAAATTTTCCGCGCGTTTGATGCGGGCAAGAAAGTGTTTTTGTTCAATCCCATCCCCGACAATATCTTCAAAGACGAATTACTCGGCATGAACCCGACAGTGATCAACGGGAAACTTGAAATGATCGCTTGATTAACGAATAAAAGGTGTGGTTTTTTTCTTTGTCTCGTTATTGCGCGGCCGCACATTAACGAGACAGGTGCAAATTCATCAAAAATTCAATATAATAGATTCATCGTAAAAGCATGCTGATTTTTCTCATTGTCTTTTTCGGTCTGTCGCTCCTTATTCTCGGCCACGAGGCGGGCCACTTTTTCGCGGCAAAAATGTTCGGCGTGAAGGTGGAGGAATTCGGCTTCGGCTTCCCGCCGCGGATATTTGCCTGGCGGCCGCGGAAAAAGAAGCCGGGAACCAACGACCGGGAACCCGGAGAAACCGAATACAGCATCAATTGGCTGCCGTTCGGCGGGTTTGTGCGGATCAGCGGGGAGCGGGGAGAAATGGCGTTGGCGGAAAA
This sequence comes from Patescibacteria group bacterium, assembly GCA_028865305.1. Taxonomy (GTDB): domain Bacteria; phylum Patescibacteriota; class Minisyncoccia; order UBA6257; family 2-01-FULL-56-20; genus REEB161. The sequence continues at coordinate 7,016 of JAGWKM010000020.1, forward strand.
GGCGGAGGAGAGTTTGCAACTTAAGGCTGGAACCGGGAATTCCCCGGTTTCCGCTTCCCGGCTTTTCTACGCCCAGCCCGCCTGGAAGAAATCCATCATGCTGCTCGCCGGCGTGATCGTCAATTTCATCCTTGGTTGGCTATTCATTTCCATCGCATTCATGATCGGCACGCCGAAAGCACTCGTGGTCGGCAGCGTCGAGCCAAATTCGCCCGCGGCCGCCGCCGGCTTGGTTTCCGGCGATGTCATCAAAAATTACACCGATGCGCAAAGCTTCAGCAACTATATAAATGCCCATCGCGGCGAGCCGACCCAAATTTCCGTGGACCGCAACGGCAAAGCAATGGACTTCACGGTCACGCCGCGCGTGCAAACTGCGCCGAATGAAGGCGCCATCGGCGTCGGATTGGCCGAGGCGGGTTCGCCGCGCGAATCGGCGCCCGCAGCGCTTTGGGACGGGCTGCAGTCCGCGCTTTCCCTTGTTTGGCTTACCGTGCAGGCATTTTGGCAGCTCATCGTGCAGCTCTTTGTCCATGCCTCGTTGCTGCCCGGCGTTGCGGGGCCGGTCGGCATTTTCGGCATAGCGGAAGAGACCGGCAGCATCGGGCTCATCTATCTTCTGCAATTCATCGGCATCATTTCGATAAACCTGATGGTTGTGAATTGCATTCCATTCCCGGCGCTCGATGGCGGCCGGTTTGTGATGGTGTTGATTGAGAAGATCAAGGGTTCTGCGGTGCCGGAGAAAGTCGAGGTATGGATCAATGGGATCGGGTTTGCGTTGCTGCTGGTTTTGATGGTGCTGCTCACGGTGAGGGATGTGAGAGGATTGATTTAGGAGTAGAAAGTAGAATGTAGAAAAGGGAAGGCCCATTCTGCATTCTCTATTGCATGACAAACGGCGAATTCAAAAACAAACTCACGCCGGAGCAATACCGCGTGATGCGCGAAGGCGGCACCGAGCCGGCTTTTACGGGTAAATACTGGAACGAACATTCGAAGGGGATGTACCATTGCGCGGCGTGCGGCGCGGAATTATTTTCATCAGATGCCAAATTTGATTCCGGCACTGGCTGGCCCTCCTTCACCGAGCCGACGAATTTGGAGCATATTGAATTGCGGCCCGATGATTCAAATGGTATGCATCGCATGGAAGTGGTATGCAAAAAATGCGGTTCGCATCTCGGGCATTTATTTGACGATGGTCCGAAAGACAAAGGCGGCAAGCGTTATTGCATCAATTCAGCGTGTTTGGCATTGGAGAATAAGGAATAAAAACAGCCGCGCAGGGCTGCTAAAGAAGGAGGGTTTGGCGCAAGATGCGGAAAACCGTCGGATGTTTTTCGCCTTCTTTTTCTGCTTGTTTAAGCACCTCATCCACGGTATCTCCTACCGAAACCACCCGGGTTTCGTCCGAAGAAAAAGTGACCCATTTTCCCTCGGGGATGTTTTCCGTAAGCTTGCGGAAATCAGGCACTTTCACGGGAAGCTCCTCTTAGCTTTTTACCATTAAAATCGGCCTGTTTTCAAAATTCAAATTGTATATAATGTATATATGATCCATCGTGGCGTTGCTTCTTTCGGGCTCGATACCGGCCATTGCCCGCCCTGGTTATTCAGGCGCATGGTTCAGCTGGGCCGCGAAATGGTCCAGGTCTTGATCGCCGAATACGGTCCGGACGAGTTCATCCGGCGCATTGCGGATCCGGTTTGGTTCCAATCGCTTGGCACGGTCCTCGCTTTTGACTGGAACGCTTCCGGGCTTACGACGATATTAACTGCCGCGCTCAAGGAAGCCATCCGCAACCAGGAAAGAGACCTCGGTATTTTCATCTGCGGCGGCAAAGGAAGAACCTCGCGCAAAACGCCGGATGAGATCAGGAACTGGGGCGAACGGTTGTCATTGCCGCCGCCGCACGCGGAAAATTTGGTTTATAACTCAAAAATGAGCGCCAAAGTCGACAGCGCGCTCGTGCAGGACGGGTTCCAGCTGTATCATCATTCATTTTTCTTTTCGCGGAACGGCGCGTGGGCCGTCGTCCAGCAGGGGATGAATGAGACAAGGGGGACTGCGCGACGGTATCATTGGTTTTCGGAAAACGTACAGGATCTCGTTTCCGAGCCGCACTCGGGCATTTCATCGGCCTCACTCGTGAATACGGTGCTTGATATGACTGCGAAGAAAAGCGACCGGTCGCGGCGGATTTCGACCGAGCTAGTCCAGGCCGGTTATGCGCCGCTTATGAAAGAAATCAATCTTTTGCGGAAATTTTCTTCCAAATTATCGCAGGCCGCAAAATTCGAGGTGGGTGGCGGGCAGCAGCTTACTTTCGCCAATTTCGAATCGCGGGAGTTTAAGACCCATCCGGTCGTGCGCGAAGATTTTTCGAAATCGAAGTATCTGGAAAAAGTGCTGGCCAAGGTCGCGGAAGCGAAGCCGCGGAATTACGAGCAACTGGTTTCATTGCAGGGCGTCGGCCCGAAAACAGTCCGCGCATTGGCGCTCGTCGGCGAAGTGATTTACGGTGCCGCGCCTTCCTATGAAGACCCTGCGCGGTATAGTTTCGCGCATGGCGGCAAGGATGCGACGCCGTACCCCGTCGACCGCGCGACCTACGACCAAACGATCCGCATACTCGGCCAAGCAGTGCGGAAGACGAGGTTGCCGGCCGAAGAAAAGCGCAAAGCGCTCGGACGATTGTTCGGATGACTGCGTAAAATCGGTTTAGCCCGCAAAGCGGACGGCCGCTTCATAGAAAAACCATCTGCTTTGCTATACTTATATATATGAGCAGCCTGATCCATGCCGACATCTTCTTTTTTGTGAGCACGATTGCGCTTGTCGTGATTGCATTGCTCATGGTTATTGCGCTCGTTTATCTGATCGGCATCCTACGCCGGACGCGGAATGTCGTTGCGCAAATAGACGATGAAGCCAGTTTGCTTCGCGAAGACATCCGCAAGGCGCGGGCGCGGATCGAGGCCGAGGGATTCAAGATAAAACACCTGCTCAGTTTTCTCTTTTGGGCTTTAGGCAAGAAAGTGATGCCCCGGGCGGAGAAAGGGAAGAAACCCCCTAAAAAATAGCCGTTTATTTTATCCATGATGCAAAAAACAGAAACTAAAAAAGGGGTCGCCAAAAAGGCGGCCCTCATGCTTGCGGTAGCTGTCGGCGCGTATATGGTTTACCGCAAAGCGGCATACGAGCGGCAGCGGGCGAAAGAGTGGTTATTGAAAGCCGAAGCGGAAATCGAGGAGAATCTGGAACAGCTGAAGAATTTAAGCGAGCGCGAATACGACCGTATCGTGGATACGGCGGTTTTCCATTACGGCCAGCTTTACCGGGTGAATGCGCGCGAGCTCGCCGATGCCGCGGAAGACCTGCGCGCCGACTGGGAACGCGTGAAGGAAGAATTCAGGGCCGCAGCGGCGAAAGCGAAGAAGCGCGTCACGGAAAATTCATCCAAAGAGGAATAAAATAAAGGTCTTTAGCGCTCCAAAGGTCCAATCCATAACCATGGCCCGTTTTTTGCGACGTGAAAACATTCATTTCCATCCGAGCCCCCCGCAGGGCCGCGGTTTCATTGCCGGCGCGCCGTTTTATTTTCGTGGCGGCGGGAATTGCCATGGGTTCCATGGCAGTTACCAAATTGCCGGCGAACACTTACCCGATCACGGCACAAGACCAAGCGGCGGTGCCGTATGTGCAGGGTGTCCCTTCGGAAACGGCTCGGTTCCTTCAGGATCTGCACGGCATGGGTGTCGCCGCCGTGGCGCTCGATGGCGTGCAAAAACCGTATCTTAATGGGACCGGCACGATTGTGGCTTTTTCGAATGATAATATCCAGGTATTCGAATTTCCCGCCGCCCAAATAGCATCCGAAGCGGCCGCGCAAATATTCAAAAAAGCGCCGCGGCTGAAAAGGGAGCCGGACTTTTTCCACGTGTTTACCGAGGGCAAACTGGTGGTTCTCTATTTCGGTCACAACCAGGATGTTATCGCCGTAACCCGGCAGGTTGTGGCACGGTGAAGATAGTTAACTGAAGATTTCCACCTTCACGGGAACGACAAAAGAGAAAACAGGCGTTCAAAAACGGCCAGCAATTAAACCGTTTTTGAACGCCTGTTTTTTTTGCTTTGGGATCCCGAGCCAAGCCTGGGATGGCAGAAAGATTGCTACTCGTATCGCAGCGCTTCGATCGGACTCTTCCTGGCCGCTTGGCGGGCGGGATAAATGCCAAACACCAATCCGGTTCCGGCGGAAACGCCGACCGCCAAAAGGACGGCTGAAAGCGGAAACTCGAACGTCCATGAAACGGCAAACACTTTTGCGATAACGATCCATGCCGCCGTGACGACTGTCGCGCCGAACGCGATGCCGATAATGCCGCCGATGAAAGTCAGCATCACGGATTCGATTAAAAACTGCTGCACGATGTCGCCGTCCGTCGCACCGACCGCCTTGCGAAGGCCGATTTCACGCGTTCGCTCGATGACGGAAACGAGCATGATGTTCATGATGCCGATGCCGCCGACGATGAGCGAGATGGAAGCGATGGCAGCGAGGAAGAGCGTCAAAACGGACGTGATGCTGCCGAGGACTGACAAAATGTCTTCCTGGGTTTGTATGGTAAAGTCGTCCTTCGCAGGATCGGTGATGCCGTGGTCCTGTTCAAGCACTGATTGAATGCGCGATTTCACGAATGAAAGGTCGTAAGTCGGATTCGCCGACACGAGCACGTAATTAAAGTAGGTGATGCCGAGCATCTGGCTTTGTGCTACGGTGACGGGGATGAGTGCAAGATCGTCCTGGTTTACGCCGCCGGGGCCGATGCCCATTTTTTTAAGGACGCCGACAACGCGGAACGTGGTGTGGTTCAGCCGGATGTTTTGCCCGACGGGATTGCTCATCGGGCCGAAAAGCGTATCGGCGAGATCCGAACCGATAACGGCAACATGGCCGTACCCCGCGACATCGTTTGCGGTGAACGGGTAACCTTTGGTGACATCGTAATTCCGCAGTGCGAAGAAGTTCGCCGTCGTACCCTGGTAGGTGACGGTCATGTTATTGTTGCCGAAGACGGCATTCGCCTGGCCGGAGACGAGCGGCGCGACGGCGCTGATCGAGGGTTCGCGTTCCAGTGCGTCGACATCGCTTTGATTCAGTGTCGTGATGATGATACCTTGCGCCGAGGCGGGGGATTGGAACTTGCCGTTCGTACCGCCGGGGACGATAAAGATGAGGTTGGAGCCGATGCCTTTCACTTGGTCAAGAATGTAATCCTGCGCGGATTGGCCGACGGACATAAGGACAATAACGGAGGCGATGCCGATTACAATGCCGAGCATGGTGAGAAAGGAGCGCATCTTGCCGTGCTGGAAGGAATGGGTTGCGGATTTGAGGGAATCTTTTAGTTTCATGGTTTTATGCGTAGAACGTATAATGCAGGATGTAGAACGGGGATACCTTTTTCTATTTAAAGAATTCCTTTGTGCCGCGCCTCGGCTTATGCACCTTCTCGTCGCTTTCGATCAAACCGTCTTTCAACCGAATGATGCGGTCGGCGAATTCGGCCGTGTAAGTTTCGTGCGTCACTAAAATGACGGTGTGGCCCTGTTGGTTCAAATTGTCCAAAATATCCATCACTTGCGCCCCGGAAACTGAATCCAAGTTGCCCGTCGGTTCGTCGGCGAAGATGATGCCGGGCTTGTTTACGAGCGCCCGGGCGATTGCGACGCGTTGTTTCTGGCCGCCGGAGAGTTTGCCGGCTTCAACGTACAATTTCTCCGCGAGGCCGACGGAAGCCACGGCACTTTCGACTTTCGACTTTCGACTTGAAACTGGCACGCCCTGGGCATAGAGCAGGGGAATTTCTACGTTCTCATATACCGGCAGGCGCGAGAGCAAATTGAATGCTTGAAACACGAAACCCATGTCTTCATTCCGCACGCGGGCGAGCTCTTCGTCATCCATGTCATCGATGCTTTTGCCGTTGAATTTGTAGATTCCGCCGGTCGGCCGGTCGAGGAAGCTCAAAATTTGGAGCAAGGTTGATTTGCCGGAGCCGGAAGGCCCAACGATAGAAACGAAATCGCCCTTATTTATTTCAAAGGAAACGCCGCGGAGCGCCGAGGTAATGGTGCCGTCATCAGAGTAGTCTTTTTTGAGGTCTTTGACGACAATCATGGATTTAAGAATGACGCAATGACGAAATGACTGATGACGCAACGAATGACCGATGACGAGCAGGCGGACTCATTGCCTCATTTCGTCATTTGTCATTGCGTCATTTATCGCTATTGCTTCAGTCCGATATTTACCACCTGTTCTCCTTCGGTTACGCCGCTCGCGATTTCGACATTGCCGCTCTGATCCTGGATGCCGAGCGTTACCGGTATCTGTTGCGGCGTGCCGCTCGACGACAAAACTTCGACGAAGGTTCCGCTCGTGTTTTGAATGACGGCGTACTGCGGCAGGATGAGCGCATTCCGGTCGGTTTGCGTTTTAATATCCAAATCCGCAGTGAGGCCGGCCTTCATGCGCGGATCAAGTTTGTCAAAGGAAACTTTCACCAAATAATCCACGACGCCGTTGATGACCGTTTGGCCGGGATTGATATAGAACACTTTGCCGGTGAATGTTTCGCCGGGGAAGGCATTGAGCGTGATATCAACCGGATTGCCGATTTGCACTTTGCCGATATCAACTTCAGGCACATCCGCGTCCACCTCCAGATTATTGTTTGAAATGATAGATGTGACCGGCGTTCCAATAACCGCGACCTGGCCGACTTTCGCATTTTGCGTGGTGATAGTGCCGCTGATCGGAGAGACGAGCGAAGCTTGCGCAATCTTCACTTGGATGTTTTGCAGGTTTGCCTGCGCCTGCTCTACCTGGGCCTGTTGCGCATCAATATCATCCTGCGTCGAGCCGGCGAGCGTCAGGTTAAGCGCCGCCTGCGATTGCGCCACCGAAGCCTTTTCTGAGGCGATGTTCTGGATGGCGGTCGTTACATTGGTAAGCGCCGTATTCACGTCGGTAAGCGCCGTCGTCGCGTCAGTTTTGTAAGCGCTTGCCGTCGTCGCGGAAAGATTGATGGCATTTATGACGGCCGTTCCGGAATCAATGGCGAGCGATTTGATTTTCTGTAAATACGCGACGGCGTTTTGCAGAGCGGTATCGAGTGTTGAAGTGGGCGCCGTGGCCAAGAGCGTTTGCAATTCCGTTTGCCAAGCATCCAATGCTTCGCTCACCCGGATTCGTTCAAGAACAATGTTATTCGCGAGCTGCGAATCGGTGACGCCGAAGGTAAGCTGCGGGTTGTTGGTTTCCGACTGGGAGAAGAAATCGGCAAGCTGATTCCGGATGGCGTCATTCGCGTCGGCGTAAGCGCCCGCGAGCGTGTTCGGGACGCCGAGATAAGTGTTCGCGAGCGTCTGCTCCGCGGCGGTAAGCGCCGTTTGCGAAACCGCGATGTTTTGCGGCGTGGGACCTGCTTGGAGTTTTTTCAATGCGGCCGATTGCTGGTCCACGTTCGCCTGCGCTTGGGCGAGTTGGGTTTCGAGGTCGCTCGTATCCAATTTTGCGATCACGTCCCCCGGGGCGGTTGCGGCACCGACTTCTTTATAGACGGCAGCGATAACGCCCGCGGTCTGGAAGGAAAGATCCAAGCTTTGTAAGGGGGTCGTATTGCCGGTGACGCTCACGATCTCCGTGATGGAGCCGCGTTTTACGGCAACGGTTTGGTACTGGCTTTTATTGCCGGATGCGAAATGGATTATGATCAGGATGACGACGAGCGCGCCAGCGGCGATGGCGGCAATCTTCTTTTTACTTAATTTTTTGATAGTAGTCATGGATGATGGATGGGGAGAGGAATGCGGAATGCAGGATGAGGAAGCCCTTTCTACATTCTACGTTTTACCCCTTACTTCTTCAAATGAATCCGCTCGACCAATTCTTCCAATAATGAAATGAGCTGCTGCTCTTTCCGTTCGCCCATTTTCTTCAGTGCTCTCATGATCGAATCCCGGTGCTGCGTGCCGACGCGGACAAGCATCCGTTTGCCTTTGGCGGTGATAAGGAGGATGATCTTGCGCCGATCAGCCGCATCCGGCCGCCGTGTTATATACTTCCTTTTTTCAAGCGTATCAATGGATGGCAGGATAGACGGCGGCCGGAGGAAGAGGTGCCGGGCGAGCTCGTTGAAGGATAATGGTTTTTTGGCTGCGCCGATCGTGCGCAGGATGCCGAACTGGAGCGAGGTGATGCCCGATTTGGTCTTGTGGAGCCAGGCGTCAAGGTCGGTGCGGGCATATTTCATGATCTGGAAAAACAGCGGATGGATCGGCTTAACCCTTTCCCGGCGTTTCATCGTATTTTCATGAGAAGCAGGCATGCTTAATATCTTAATTATTAGATATCTAATGAATGAAAGTCAAGGGAAGAATGGGCATGGGGATGATGTATGATGTATGATGTATAATGTATAATGTATAAAGTATAAAGTATAAGGTATAAAGTATGATGAGTGATACCTTATACCTCATACCTTATACTTTATACTTTATACCTCATACCTCATACCTCATACACGATCCTATGGATTCCATCATCTCCGTAAAAAATCTCACCAAAAAATTCGACGACTTCACGGCCGTGGACGGCATTTCCTTTGATGTGAAAAAAGGGGAAATTTTCGCGTTCCTCGGACCGAACGGCGCCGGCAAGTCGACGACCATCAAAATGCTCACGACGCTCCTCACCCCCACGGGAGGGACGATCCTTCTCGACGGCCACAATCCAGTCGACCATCCGAACGAAGTGCGCCGATCGTTCGGCATCGTGTTCCAAGACCCCAGTTTGGACGACGAGCTCACGGCGTGGGAAAACATGGAGTTTCATGGCGTGTTCTACCACATGCCGAAGCCGTTGCGGCGCGAGCGGATCGAGCAACTCTTGAAATTCGTGGAACTCTGGGAGCGGAAGGACAATCTGGTGAAGGAATTTTCCGGCGGCATGAAACGGCGGCTTGAGATCGCGCGCGGATTGCTGCACCATCCGAAAGTATTGTTTTTGGACGAGCCGACGCTTGGCCTCGACCCGCAAACGCGCAACCATATGTGGAATTACCTGAAGGAGCTCAACAAGACCGAAGGCATTACGGTTTTCTTCACGACGCATTATATGGAAGAAGCGGCGCGCATCGCCCAGCGCATTGCGATCGTAGACCATGGCAAGATCGTGGCGTCCGGCACCGTGCAGGAGCTGGCTTCGCAGACGCAAACCCAATCGCTCGAAGATGCATTCCTCAAGCTCACCGGCAGCACGATTCGCGATGAGGAGGTCGGCGCGATCGATAGGTTAAGGCAAGGGGCGAAGATGTGGAGGGGAAAGAGATGAAAATTTATATGACAAATGGCAAATGTTTAATGACAAACGAACGGGAGAAATGACTGAATGTCCATTGGACATTTATCCCATTGGACATCCGTTTGCCGTTTGCCATTAATCATTTGTCACTTCAACTATGACTACCATTTACATCATGTGGCTCCGCGAATTGAAACGGTATTTCCGTTCCAAATCGCGCATCGTGGGATCGCTCGGCCAACCGCTTTTGTTCTTGCTCGCGCTCGGTTACGGCCTCGGTTCGGTTTTTGCGAAGGCGGGGCAGGGGAACTATTTCGATTTCCTCGCGCCCGGCATCGTCGGCATGAGCATCATTTTCACCGCGATTTTTTCGGGCATCCAGCTCATCTGGGACCGGCAGTTCGGATTTTTGAAGGAAACGCTCGTGGCGCCCGTCGGGCGTTTGAACATCATGATCGGCCGCACGCTTGGCGGCGCGACGGTGGCCACGTTGCAGGGTATAGTCGTTTTCATCCTCGCGATGCTTTTTGGTTTCCGTCCGGCGAACTGGGCGCTCGTGCCGGTGCTGCTCGTTTTCATGCTCCTCGTCGCGCTGCTTTTCACCGCGCTCGGGACCGCCATCGCGTCCCTGCTTGAAGATATGCAGGGATTCCAATTGATCATGAATTTTCTCGTGATGCCGCTCTTTTTCCTTTCGGGCGCACTCTTTCCGCTTTCCGGCCTGCCGGAAGTCCTGGCCGGCCTCACCACGGTTGACCCCTTATCGTACGGCATAGATTCCTTCCGCGCGCTCCTTGTCGGCGCCGCGCACTTCGGCCTTGGCCTCGATTTCATCGCGCTCGCGGTCATCACCGCCGTTTTTCTCGGCGCCGGAAGCTATCTCTTCTCAAAAATCCAGATTTGATCGCCTCTTATCCGGATTTGGTTATTTCTTAAGAAGAAATCAAGATTAAAAAATATTAGAAAATCACCAACAAAACGCCCGTTAATGCTCGATCGCGCAATAACGGGCATTTTATCACTCTCCAAACTTAAAACCGCACCCATAAGGGTGCGGATGAAGTTTGGTCCCGCCGGCGCTTTGGCCGGTGGGACGCCGCCCCTCCGGGGCGGCGAAGAGGGAGAAGATACCCCGTCCGTGAGGGCGGGGTATCTTCATTGATGAAAATTAAAATGGCATTCATAAAGGCAATTTTTTTGGAAATAAGAATAAAAAAGACGGCTCCAAAGAGCCGCTATGGTTTTTACATTTGCCGTCCGATTGCAATGCCGAGCAGGAATGCTCCGATGGCCGCGAGAAGCTGGAGGTGGGTAAACAGAAAATGAACTCTTTTATATTCCGTAAGGCCGTTCCAGCGGAGCGAGGCGAGGAAGCAGGCGATGAATCCTGCCCAACACAGAGTATGCAGCGCGAAGTGCGGCGGCCGGGGACGGGCGTGGAATCCGTATCTTACGAAGAGCGGGATTTCCACCGAAGCAACGAGTACTGCAGTGGAAAATGGAATAAGCAGCTTGGCGCAAAGTTCGTGCAGGTGCACGGCGGCGTAAGGTGCCACGCGCAGCAGGAAATTCCGGGCGAAAGAGTCCCCGCGATATTTCCGCGAACAATATCCGAGGTACGCCGTAACGAGGATTGAAAACATCAGGAAACCCGCGGCGGCATAAAAGGGCCAGTGGTACACAGGTGTCTCCTTAAAAACAGCTGCGTTCAGGATAGGGTAATTTCATCAAGAAGGCAATGGTTTCATTTTTATCAGGACTTGGTCGGGAACTCATGTTTGCAGATAAAAAAGATTAAAAAATCATTAAATTTATCTTGACCTATGGATTTTAATGCGCATGATTTAAGTATGGGCATGAAATATACAATCGATGAAAAATTTTTCAGCATGTGGAATCCAAATATGGCTTATGTATTGGGATTTTGGTATGCCGATGGAAGTATATATCCATCCGCGAGGGGTAGCTATATAAGCATTACAAGCGTTGATAGATTCATAATTGAAAATATCAAACATTGGCTTAAATCAAGCCATACGATAAGGATTGAAAATAATTCCATTTGGCGGAATGGCAAGCCGCGGTTCATTCTTAGGATTGGGAATAAAGCGCTTTACCGGGATTTGCTTAAGTTGGGCGTTTTCCCGAGAAAATCCTTGAAAGTCCGCATGCCGCTCATCCCGCCAAACTGTCTTAAAGATTTTGTCCGGGGAAATTTTGACGGCGATGGGTGCGTTTACCTTTGTCGATCAAAAGGCAAAAAACAGGATTTAATCATCCGCAAGCTCTCAACAATATTTACAAGTGGGAGTGAACTTTTCCTTCGGGACTTATTGCGGGTACTGCGGGGCCAGATAGATTTGAGGTTGGATACGGTCTATAAAAGTAAACGTTGCTTTCAATTAAGGTTTGGAACCAGTGATAGCATCAAACTTTTCAAATTTATGTATGAGGATACGCTTCCAGAGTTCTTCTTTATGCGGAAATTTGAACGGTATGAGGAATATTTTCGGCTTCGCCCGCAGCGGATTGATAAAGAGGTGGAAACTATATTAAGATGGGTACGGGCTGGCCGTGTGGCGAAGAAGCAAACGCGACGGTCTGCAAAACCGTTATACATGGGTGCGAATCCCATCACGGCCTCAGGGGAAGTGGCGGGGGTGGGTAGTTAGGGGTTAGGTTACCCTGAAAATACTAACTGCTTGCCTCTCGCCCCTTCTGCAACTGCCCGGGTGCTGAAACTGGTAGACAGAAGGGACTTAAAATCCCTGGCTCGCAAGAGCGTGTCGGTTCGAGTCCGACCCCGGGCACTATCTCAAACCCCCAGACCAGGGGTCGGGGGGTTTGCGGTGCTCAGGGAGGGAGGCGAACAAAATTCCGCATCAGCAATGCTGATGCGGAATTTTTTGGAAACCCTTGGTTTCCAAGTCCTTCCGACACGGGGAACCGGCCGCGGTTCCCCGACCCCCTCCGCGGTTCGACTCCCTCCCTTCGCACTCGCTCGTTTCACTCGCTCGTGCTCAGGGAGGGAGTCGAACCCTCATGACCTTGCGGCCAATGGATTTTGAGTCCATCGCGTCTGCCATTCCGCCACCTGAGCTTGGTATGATTATTATATGGATCCGGATTTTTACCGCAAGCAGGCAGCGCGGCGGCTTATCACGATCGCCGTTCTAATCATCATTGCCGGTGGTGTTTATTGGTACCTTTCCCGCCCCGGTTCCCTGAAGCAGATCGCCTCATGGGAAGGATCAATTCTAAAAACGGCGACCCAGCCCATTAGCCAACAGTTCTCCGGGCCGCCGCCATTGCGGCTCCCGAATGCAAGAACCGTTCCGCCGGCAGATCGATACGCCTTAACGCGCGAAGGGGTGATTGTCGATACGAATACGGAACGGCAGAAAAACGGCGATCTGCCGCCGCTCGAGGAAAACGCCGCCTTGGATACCATTGCCGCTTTGCGGCTCGGGGACATGTTCGCGAAGCAATATTTTGCGCACGTTTCGCCGAGTGGTTCAAGCGCGATGACGGTGGCTTCTTCGGTGGGATATCAATACATCGCTCTCGGTGAAAATCTGGCGCTCGGCAATTTCAACGGCGACCAGGGCGTCGTGACGGCTTGGATGGGATCGCCCGGCCATCGCGCGAATATTTTGAATGCGCGCTACACGCAAATCGGCGTGGCGGTAAAGGAGGGCATTTTCGAGGGCCAGGATACGTGGCTCGCGGTGCAAGTTTTCGGCAAACCGGCTTCGGACTGTCCGGAACCGGATGTAAAATTAAAAGGAGAGCTTGATGCTGCGAACACCGAACTTGCGCAAATGAACGCGGATCTTGGGGCTAAGCGGGCGGCTATCGATGCTATGCAACCGGGCGGAGTAGGGTATAATGAAACCGTGGACGCCTACAACGCCGAAGTCGGGCAATACAACGCGCTTGTGGCGCAGGCAAAGGCCGAAGTCAGCCAATATAATGCAGAGGTTAATTCCTTCAACCAATGCATAGCACAATAATGGACATCGCCTCTTTTATCCAAAATCCGACGGTAATCCTGCTTATCGCCATCTGGACCTTGCCATGGAAGGGCGTGGCGCTCTGGCGCGCGGCGCAACTGCGGGATAAATGGTGGTTTATTGCCATGCTCGTCCTGAATACGATCGCCATATTGGAGATTTTGTATATCTTTGTTTTCAGCAAGAGGAAGAGCCTGGCGTTTCGGAGCGGCGGCATGTAATTTATTATTTCGAGCCTATTGAGTCCGGAATAGCTGATTTTGGTCGCGGCGCGGCGACGGGAGATAAAAAGCCATCCGATGAGGGATGGCACGGGTGGTTTTCGCAGAATCAGGCCGGGCGTTTTGCTGCCAAAATAATTCTTTCAAGCATTTTGCCAAGCTTTTCAATGCTGAACGCCTGGCTTGTTTGGTCGGTTCCTTTCCTTCCTTCAGCTCCGGCCCAGGTAAACAATCTCATTCTGGGACTCTCGCTCCACTCGAGTTCCAGTCGCGCTGCAATTCCTCCCCGGGCAACGACTGCAATGCTCAAGCGGGAGAGGCCTATCCTCTCTTTGGTCGCATGAAAATCGGGGTAGAGGGAATTCGAGAGTTCGTCCCGGATTATTGATCCGAGGACGTTGAATTTCAGTTGATTCCATAAAAAAGCAAACATCTCACGCTCCTTACTGTGCTGGCCGCAGGATAGCACAAATCTAGAATTTTGCAACTTTCCCGGCATGGATCACGCCCG
>JAGWKM010000084.1 GCA_028865305.1 Patescibacteria group bacterium
GGCCGTGGCAATTTTTGCACGCCGCGCAGGCGGACGCGCCAGTAGGCCTCCTGCGCCCGCGGATGCCGCGGCTCGTCGGGCAGCATGCGCTCCCGCCGCACAACCTCCCGCGCCGCCGCCCGCGCATAGTAGCGGATCCGCTTGCCGCTCTTGCCGAACCACGCCGGTTCGTACAACGCCAGGTAGTCGAACCGGCGGACCGGCCCGCGCCGCACCGGCATGCGGTACCACCGCTCGCGGAGCAGTATGTCCAAATCCCGCTTGCGCTTCAAAACCCCCACCAGCACTATCGCCTCCCCTTTTCCGCCAAGCGCTTTCCTGATGGATTAATTATACTCCCAACCCAGCAGCCCATGATGCCGAGTCCCGCCCAGCCCCACAACATTCTCACATTCTCGAGAATGTGAGAATGTTTATATTATGACCGGCAGTTTTCTTTATGAAGTGGAATAGAGTAAACAGCAAGACAAGTTCCAGAAATAATCCGGCAGCGAACACCTTCCAGCCGTATCCGTAGATAGTCGCCGCAAGCCGAAGGGCGGCGATCGCCAACTGCAGAATTCCCACCGCTACCAACACGACGGTGAATATCGTACTGGCGCGGTTCGCCGCTTTGATCGTCTTGTTCAAGTCCTTCGCTTCGTCGCGAAGCTCGCGGATTGCGTTGTTGTCAGTGCCGGGTTGTAGTGAAAACATCGTTATTTATTACGATAACGATATTTTGTTAACTATCTCGCCTATATTATCTTTCTCGGCCCACTCGAATCGGTAACGGCCACTGCAAAGCTCCCCCCACCACTTGCCGATCTTTTTCTTATAATCGGAGTCCTCGCCCGTCGACAAGTGCTCCCCCTTGTACTCGACTATGAAGTAATTACCCTTTTTCGTTTTCACTACGAAGTCCGGATAAAACCTATCCTTAAGCCATCCCTGAATATAAAACCCTCCCGATTCGGGGTTGCGGAACCACCACGATACATTTTTCAAATCATCCACCTTGCGCGCGAAATCCAACTCTTCGCCGTTCAAACCTCCGGCTTTTTCATACAAATGCTTGGAAAATGGTTCGCCGGAGACCGCTGAGAGCTCTATCTTCTCCGGGAATTTGAAGCATTCCCCCTTGGCAATCAGCTTCTTTGATTTAAGCAGCTTATCGAACCGTGTCTTGGTCGCAGAGTTGACCAAGGCGTCTACTTCACCGTCCAGAATCTCTTTCAGTCGGTACCGTCCCGCGCTTAGGCGATTCAATGCGCTTTTTTTGACCAGTTTGCCCAACGCCGACTCAAGAAATACCTTCATTTCGTCGATGCCGATAAAGCTGCGCTGAACTCTTGCCACAAGCCACGTCAAAATATTGTCGCGCGTTGCCCCCTCATAATGATATGCAAGATCAAGCTTCCCCGCCCTGTCCCGAACCAACGCGCCGCCACTGCCGATGTCTATTTTCTCGACGTGACTCTCGTCGACAAAGTTGAATACCGCGGCACTTTCCTTGCCCTTCAGAATGTTGTCGCCGCCGATAAGATCGTACACATATTCCAATCTCCTCGCCGAGCTCCCGTCCTTCACGTTCAGAAACGGCACCGAGATGTTCGCGTCCTTTACGTGCCTCCCGAAAAACTTATTCTCTATTTTGAGGGTCTTGTTGTCGGCAACTATGCCCTCATAGCCGTTTTCTTTCAGTCCCTCGATGACGGCCCGCGACGCGACGGTAAAGTTGTTCGTGGTGGCGAAAATGTAAGCCTGATTCAGCTCCTTATATTTATGCTCTTTGACATAGGGCAGACGCATGATGCGCCCAATCGTCTGCTCCACGGATATCCTCGCACCGAGGTTGGAAACGGACACCAGAACATACGCAAACGGACAATCCCAGCCCTCGCGCAAAGCGTTCACGGTGATGACGAACCGAATCTTGCATGACCTGCCCATAAGCACGCCGGCAGCGGGCAGTTCTTTCTGCTTGCCTGTCTGAATAGCGATTTCCTCTTCGGAAATCTTGGCTTCGCGTATTAAAAAATCCCGGACCTGCGCCACATGGACTTTTTTCGGGCTTTCCTTCTCTTGCTCCGCCTGGATCAGCATGATCGGCCGGATATAATCCTGTTTGTTTTTATTCGCAAGCTTTCGTAGTTTGTTCAACTCGCCTATGCCATCGAAAATCGTGTCTTGCCAACGCGCAACATTCGCCAAGTAAATCGGCATCTTGATCATCATCTCGTCTTTCAACTCCTGCGCCGCCACGCCGACAAGCACATTGCTTTTCCCCTTCGGAGTTGCCGTAAATTCCAAGACAAAGCTCGGATTTATCGCCTTCAGCATGTCAAGAGAAAGCTCCGTCTGGATGTTGTGCCCCTCATCAACCACGACAAGCGGATTGTGCATCTTCACGACGTTTGCAAGCGAATAAACCGGGTTCCCGTTTTTGTCTTTATCCAAGAAATTCAGCCGGCTCAAATCGACATCCTCGAAATGGCCCATCAAAGCGCCGTTGTCCTGATAGACTTTCAAGCCCTCTTTGTCTTCGCGGCGAAAAGCGGCGAACGTCGAGACTACAATGCACAGATTGTCCGCCAAGTCCTCTTTTTTGATCTGTTTTGCCTCCGTCAAATCAAGTATCCGAACCCGGCCCCCGAAGCGCGCGTCAAGCGACTGCCGGATCGCGTCATTCCGGTCCCGAAATTTGCCGAGCGTCTGCGTCTTGATCGTATCCGACGGCACAAGCCACATGACAAGGCCCCTGTCCTCCCTCTGGTCGAGATAGTGCTCAAACACGACACCGACGGCGTTCGCCGCGATCAACGTCTTGCCGCCGCCGGTCGGGGCTTTCACGCACACAAAAGGGCTGGAACCCAGTTCCGGAATCCGGTTGTATGCCTTATCGGTGAGCGACACGAAAGCCACGCTCGCCGCCTTCTCGCGCGGGTAGTTCTGTAATTCGGCGAGGTACTCGCTGAGCTTGTCCAATGTTTCCTGCTGATATCTCTTGAGCTGCATATCCCCTATATTTTAAGCCATAATACGCCTTTCCCCCTACCATTCAAATGCCGGGTTGCAACAAATCACCCGCCCTGATAGTATTATTAATGTCTTTCGGTTTAGCCATAAACTGAAAGGGTATTACATCCAAGAGCCGCCCTCCGCGAGGAGGGCGGCTTTTATTCGCCTTTCTCAAACTCCGCCCTGTGCTTTAGTTCCTTGCCCCAAATTTCTTCTATGCCGAGAATATCGGTATATCCGTCCGCGCCGGTTCGCAGCTCTTCGGAGATGTTGTTTCGAGAAGAAAAAACAAAAACTTTCTTCCCGTGGTTCCTCAAGTAAGTCACGAGGGCAAGAAAATCGGAATCGCCGCTGAAAAGTATCGCCGTATCATATTTCCCGAGATGATGCATCGCGTCGATCGCTATTTCCACATCCATATTCCCCTTTTCTTCAGTGGCTTCGCCATCTTCGCTTATGACACCGATCGTCTTCAACTCCTTCTTTATAACGAAGAACCCGAGCCCCTTCTTCAAAAAAGTGAAGAACTTGTGCTTGCTGTCCAAACTGTACTTCCTGGTCCCTTCCGCAGGATAAGCCGCGTAGTAGAAAACTCTCAGGCGATCGGCTTTATACTCTCTCTTGATATGTTCCGCGACTTTTTTATAATCCAGCAGTTTGACTTTGGATTTTTGTGCCGCCCAAATATTTGAGGAATCGATAAAAACATAGACCGAATGGCCTTTGCTTACTCCACCTGAATTAGTTTTGTCTTGGAAGCCGGGCATAAAAATAAACTCAGTACACCCTCACCTCGTAGGGAATCTGCTTGAACACAATCCCGTGCGCGTCGAGCGCGTCGCGGTCGAGGAGGCATTTGTCCGCATAGACGACCTTCTTTCCTTTGAACCCCCTGAGCTGGGGCACCAACCTCCTATTCAAGACATTCCCCCCGACGCCGTCGAAGAGCAGGAAATAATGCGTCTCGCCGTGCATGCCTAAATAATTCCCCTTTCCGCGCCCCTTCTCCCAGTTCGTGCGGGTTTCGGTGAAGTACACGTACCCCGCCATTTCGTCGAAAGAAACCTTTTCGTTCACGGCGCCGTTGGCGTCGAAGAGCGGCTCGCCGAGCGTCGCATACTCGAAACCCGCGTCCATTTTCTCCCGCCGTATCACCCTTCGTACCCGCTCCTGCGTGATCTCCCGCGCGATTTTCTCTTCGAGCTCCACCAAAACGAATTTCCGGTCCCCGCCGTCTTCCCTGTTCAGCTCCAAGACCGCCTGCGCCGTCGTGCCCGACCCGGCAAAGGAGTCGAGGATGAGGTCGTCCTCTCCACAGGTTAACCTGATAAATCTTTTGACCAACTCAACCGGCTTGGGCGTGTCGAAAGCATTGTTATTGAGGATTCTCTTTACTGTTTCCTTAGCTATTTGAGTAGAGCCAACTTCGTTGGGCAAAAGAATGGAGTTAGAAACAACGCCTTGCTTAACCTCATTTAAATATTT
>JAGWKM010000085.1 GCA_028865305.1 Patescibacteria group bacterium
GTTTTTGCCGACCGGCCGGTGCCGCCTGAATTGGCGGAGCCAATCGATGTAGAGTTTGTTTCTATACCAGATTCGCCCCGGACGGGAATAAACGGCATAAAAAATACACAATCGGCCAAAATTGTTCCCGAAAAGGAAGAATGGGATGAAAGTCTCGATTGAAGGCGGATATGTGCGCTTGCGGCCGGAAGCGAGTATCTATGGCGCGGGCTATGAAGACCTGTTGCC
Source organism: Patescibacteria group bacterium (assembly GCA_028865305.1). Classification (GTDB taxonomy): domain Bacteria; phylum Patescibacteriota; class Minisyncoccia; order UBA6257; family 2-01-FULL-56-20; genus REEB161. The sequence continues at coordinate 229 of JAGWKM010000085.1, forward strand.
GCAGGAAGTTGACAGATTTATACTGGAACTGCGCCGTGCAGCAAATATAATTTACTCTACCAGAAACAAATCGAAGCCGTTTTACAAGCCATGAACGCACCCAAGGACCGCAGTCAGCTTATCGAGATCGAGAAAGCGTTGAAGGTTCTCGATACCAAGATGCGGACCGAGAAGCTGTCGTTCTATGAGCCGTACAAGAAGCAGCAGGAATTTCACGACCTCGGCTTGACGAAAATCGAGCGATTGTTGATGGCCGGCAATCAGCAGGGAAAAACCTATTGCGGAGCAGCCGAGATGGCAATGCATCTCACAGGCCAATATGCTGCCGATTGGATGGGACGGCGGTTCGAAAAGCCGGTGCGGGCATGGGTGGCAGCGCCGACGGGTTTGGCAGTTCGGGACTGCGCTCAGAAGCATCTTGTGGGCGAGTTGGGGCTCGGTTATGGAACCGGGCTGATCCCCAGGGAATGTTTGAGCCCGGATAAGATGTTTCTGGCCCGCGGGGTTTCCAATCTTTACGATGTGGTCCTGGTCAAGCACCGGGATGGAAAGAACCGGCACAATGGCTGGAGTCAGTTGACTTTTAAAACCTACGAGATGGGGCGGGAGAAATGGCAGGGCGAAACGCTGGACGTCGTGTGGCTGGACGAAGAACCGCCGATGGATATTTACACGGAAGCGCTGGCACGTATTTCCGCGACCGGTGGAATGATCTATCTGACTTTTACCCCGCTGAAAGGAATCTCGGAAGTGGTTCGCCGGTTCCGGTCCGAGGCGTCTCCGCTCCGTGAAACGGTCAACATGACTATCGACGATGCGGAGCACCTGACGCCGGAACGCCGGGCGCAGATTATCGACGCCTACCCGGAACACGAGCGGGAAGCCCGGACACTCGGCGTGCCGATGTTGGGCGAGGGCAAGATTTTCAAGTTTCTGGAAAAAGATATCCGGATACCGGCATTCGAGATTCCCTATCATTGGCCGTTGCTATGGGCAATCGACTTCGGCGTCGAACATCCGTTTGCCGCGGTTCTGATGGCATGGGACCGGGATTCGGACACGCTATATGTACTCCACTGCATCCGGATGAAAGGGAAGCTGCCGATCGATCATGCGGCCGCCATGAAGCCGTTCGGAAAAGATGTGCCGGTAGCGTGGCCCCACGACGGCAATCAGCGCCGGGAATTCGAGGGCCAACTGGTGCCTATGGTTCGGATATACCGAAACCACGGGCTGAAGATGCTGCCGCAGCACGCGACGTTCGAAGACGGTTCCAATTCGGTCGAAGCCGGCCTTATGATGATGCAGGAACGGTTCCGGTTGGGAAAGTTAAAAGTATTTTCCCATTGCACGGAGTGGTTCGAGGAATACCGGGAGTACCACCGCAAGGAAGGACTGATCGTTAAGGAGCACGACGACCTCATGTCCGCCACCCGATATGGCGTCATGGCCCGGCGGATGTCTCGTACGGTGGGCGTAGACCCAGTTTCCGGCCGGAAGGAAAACAAAATAACAATTGCGAAAGATACGGATTTCGACGTATTTTCTTGACTTGTTTGTAATTTTATGCCATATCCAGGGTATGACCAGTACCTTCGGCATTCCGGGCGGTGGAACGATTACGCCTTTTGCATCGAGTTCGGCACGGTCGGCTGCTTACGATCTCGGTCTGACAAACAACGATGTCATGGATATAGAAGGCGAGGAAGAGAAGCGCCGGCGCTTGCGCGATATTGCTGGGTCTGACAGCAGGATCGATCCTTATACCGCCAACCCGGGCCGCTATGGACCGGCAACACTTTCGCTTTTTAATCGGCCGTGAACCGCGAAGACCAAAAGAAGCAAGACAAAGCCGAGGCCGTTGTGGCTGAGGTATTCGCCCGCTTTTCCTATCTCCAGCAATATCGCTCGAACTTCGGCATCCAGTGGGAAGAAGTGGCCGAACTGATCTGGCCCGAGCAACGCAACACGTTCTTCTATGGCGACTACAACATGGCCGGTGTGAAGAAGACGGACCGCCAGGTCGATTCTACCGGCATGGTTGCGTTGAACCGGTTCGGAGCCATATGCGACAGCCTGCTTACCCCGCGCAACATGATCTGGCACATGCTTGAGGCGACGGACGACGATCTCAAGAAAGATCGTGCCACACGGGTCTGGTATGAAAACACGGTAAAGAAGCTGTTCAAATACCGGTATATGCCGGACGCGAACTTCACTGCCAACAACCAGATGTCGTACAAGTCGATGGGAGCCTTCGGTAACGGTATCACCTTTATCGACAAGTTGCGGTCGCACACCGGAAATATCGGCCTCCGCTACAAATCGATTCCTACCGGCGAAATGTTTTTCATGGAAAATCACCAGGGCATGGTGGACGGCTTCGTTCGCTGGTTTCGGATGACGGCGCGCCAGGCGGCGCAAAAGTGGGGTATGGAAAATTTGCCGGAGACGATTCAGGAAGCGGCGAAGCGGGGAACAGAAGACCTTCACATGTTCCTGCATTATGTGCTGCCGCGGGATGATTATGATCCCGAACGGTTGGACGAACGGTCGCTTCTTTATGCCAGCCATTATATTTCAGTGGATGGGCGGAAGTTGCTGTCTTCGGGCGGTTATAACACTTTTCCTGTAGCGCTTGGGCGCTACGATCAGGCTCCCGGCGAAACCTATGGTCGCGGGCCAGCTATGCATGTTCTTCCTACACTCAAGACCCTGAATGCAGAGAAGCGGACTTTCTTGCGGCAGGGCCATCGCGCGGCCGATCCCGTGCTTTTGACGGCGGATGACGGCATTGTCGATTTTTCGTTGCGCCCCGGTGCCCTGAATAAAGGCGGCGTGAGTGCCGACGGTAAGCCACTGATCCAGGTTCTTCCAGCCGGGAATATCCAGGTTACCAAGGAGATGATGGACGAAGAGCGCGCCCTCATTAACGACGCCTTCTTTGTTTCTTTGTTTCAAATCTTGACAGAATCTCCTCAGATGACAGCGACCGAGGTTATCGAACGAGTCAACGAAAAGGGAATTCTTCTGGCGCCTACGATCGGCCGCCAGATGTCCGAGTATTTAGGCCCGATGATAGACCGGGAGTTGGACCTTTTGTCACAGATGGGGCTTCTCGACCCCATGCCGCCGGCTTTGGCCGAACTTAAAGGAGATTATCATGTTGTGTACACTTCTCCGCTGGCTCGTGCGCAACGCGCACAAGAAGTTTCTGGCGCGCTTCGGACTCTGGAGACCGTAAAAGAACTGGTAGCGATCACCGGCGATCCGTCTTTGCTCGACCCATTCAATTTCGACACGATGATCCCCGATATGGCACGCATTCAGGCGACGCCCGAAGCATGGTTGGCAGGCGCGGATGAAATCGCGCAGAAGCGTCAGGCGCGTGCCAAACAGCAAGCGGCTCAGCAGCAGATTCAAGCGGCGCCCGCTCAGGCGGCGATGATGAAAGCCCAGGCGGCCCAGGCGAAAGCAGGCGTTCCGCAGCAACAGGGACAGGCAGTCCAATGAGCGCAGTTTTCAAGAGTATAGAAGCGGCCAAGGCGTTTCTTCTGCGAACCGGCCGGGCTTACAAGACTGTTTTCAAGACGGACGATCCGGCCGTTGAAACAGTTCTAAAAGACCTTGCAAAGTTTTGTCGGGCCAACCGGTCTTGTTTTGCCCCAGACCCCCGATTGCATGCGGTCCTTGAAGGACGGCGGGAAGTCTTCCTGCGAATTGTCGAACATCTCAACCTAACGCCGGACCAGCTTTTTGTGAAGTTTGGTGGCGTTCCAACAATGGAAAAAGACAATGAGTGATCCCGTAGCTCCCGCCACAGTCCCGGAGGCTGCGCCGGCGCCTGTAGCTGATGCCCCTTGGTATCAGGGCGCCGACCAGGAAACCGTCGGTTACCTTCAGAACCGCGGTCTTGATCGCAAGACACCGAAAGAAGCGGCCCTAGAAGCTATCAAAGCCCACCGCGAAGCCGAAAAATTTATCGGCGCCCCGGCCGACAAACTGGTGCGCCTGCCGAAGGACGAAGCCGACACAGCGGGTTGGGAGCAAGTCTATGGGCGTCTTGGCGTACCAGCCGACGCAAAAGGCTACGATTTTTCCGACTTGAAATTTTCGGACGGATCGGAGCCCGATAGCGATTTCACGGACTTTTTCAAAAACAATGCTCGTAAGTATCATCTAACGAAGCAGGCAGCGCGGGACCTGATGCACGACATGCTCGGGTACATGGAAAAGAGCGAAGGCGACGAATCGGC
>JAGWKM010000086.1 GCA_028865305.1 Patescibacteria group bacterium
TCCCTGGGCCGAAAGACTGGTTTCGAAACCGTTGTCCCGCGCGTATTCCAAAAGACTTGCGTTGTAGAACCCCTGCGAAGTGGGATTGACCACGGCGTCAAACGCCTGTTGAGAGGCCTTTTGTCCTGCGGCCCCGGTCACGTCGGGAACCCATCCGGCTGGGGTCTTGAACCCAAGCGATATTGCGAGAGAGGCCAGGGCTGGGGACGAATTGGCGAGGGCCTGGGCCCCTTGTTGGGTGGAAAAGGCGGCTTTGATTTTCTCGTACTCCCACCAAATAAGCCCGGCCAATCCGATAGTGACAACGGCCCCGGCCCCGATTGCGATTTTCATGCCAGAGTCGCCTTGACCCCGGCCTGAATATCGGAGCTTGAGAACAAACGCCCGGCCGCTCCCTCCTCGTTGACGGCTATCGCCCGGAGCAGGGCGGGCAGGTTTTGCTCAACGTTGAAAGGCGCGTTCGGATCGACGCCTAGTTGTTCACCGAGGCCCTTGCCATAACCCCCGGGCGTTCCGGGCGCGTATCGGTTGCCCATTTGGGTGAGGGTGGTAAGGCCGTCACGGGTTTGGTAATGAAGCCAAATTAGGGACAGGGCCCGGAAACCGTAGTAGGGAGAGGAAAAGATGACAAAACCGTCAGGGTCAACTCCCACCTGGCCCAGCCATTGGTTATTGGGGTCGAACCGGATGTTTCCGGGGTTGTTGTTTCTAAGACTGCGGGCCTCAACCATGGTCAGCGCTCCTAACAAAAAGAAAATTACGAAAATCCCAACGAGAATCTTGGCGTTCATTTCGGGATTGTCAAGTTGAAGTAAAACACGGCGAGGGGCTGAAGAGTATTTCCAGAAAACTCAACCCGCAGGTCCGTGAATCCGCCGACTCCCCCGTAATTTACATTAACATACGGGTTTGCGATGGTAGAGTCGAAAGTTATTGGCGCGGCACTTCCAACGGTTGAGGAAGGAAACCAATCAAGTCCGTTGTCGAACGAAAACTCAAAATTAGTCACTACAGTAGTACCGGCGGGGAAAGAACCGGATGGAATTTCCGAAATCGTCCACCAACTACCCCCTCCAGTCAAATCGTTGTTTGGTAGGAAAGGCATATGGTACACGAACGTCACAGGGAGGTTGGTAGACGAAATTTTTACTCTGGGCATTACCCAGCCCACGTTTCCATCAGCTCCGCAAGGGTGTGTCAACAAGAGAAGTAGACAAGCAAGGATTAGTTTTTTCATTTCGGCCCCCAATTCGTGAAATGTCCGAAAATTGTTTGTGTTTTATTGGTTCCGTTCACCAAGTTTTGGTTGTTCACCTGAATTGTTTTTGCGCCTAGGACTGGGACTGCAAAAGAAGTCAAGGTGGAAACGGCCTCCAAATGGATGTCCCGCGTAAAATTTCCGGCTATACTCCCGTCTAAATAAAGGACTTGTGGGAGTTTGGTTTGATTCGACGCAAGAAAATAATCTCCGCTCGCATCCAATAGATAAATTTGAATTGCATCTGTTGAATTAGTTGTTGGGGCTTGATAAACGGTCAACATTAGCCACGCCATATCTCCTGGATTCGTGAAACTAAAACTGGACGGGGGGTTTGTGGCCGGGACGGTGTTCGAGAATCTTATCGGGGTGGTTCCTTTGGCGGCGATTGAATAATCGAATTCATTTCCGTATCCAACGCGTATAGTCACTATGTCGCTTGGATAATCGGAGGACAAATACAATATCCGAGAACCCACGTTTAAAGGAACATTCAAGTTGCGCTTGTAATTAAGAGGAAAAGAAAATGCCGGGTCCGTTCCCACTCTAGCGGAGATGTTTCCCGTGGAGGACAGGAGCACGAAAAAATCCCCACCCACCTCAACAGGGTAAAAAACTCCCGGGCTTGAGAGTGAGATTTGAATTGTCTGGGTGAGCGTCAAGTCCGTGGAATGGGGAGACATTTATTCACTCCTGGAAATCAGGATGAGGACAATCCCCATAACCACGGCCACGCCGATAATTATGGGAGTCAGGTCCTGGGTTGTGTTCGAGGTCTGGGATTTTAGAAGCCCGGCCACGGTCGAGGTAGTTTGCTGTTGCGCCTGCGCTTCGGATTGGGAACTGGCCGCAACCGTCTGGATTGCCTGACTGGAAACGGACTGCAAAGCCGAAATTGCCTCGGGGCTTTGCTGGTTGATGGTGACGGACCCGGAGCCCTGGTTTGACACCTGGCTCCCAGCTTCTCCCACCGAGTTTCCGGCCTGAACATTCGTGCGGGAGGAACTCGTTTCGCTGTTGTGAGTTGCGCTTTGAGAACTTCCGCCCAAGCCCATTTTTATTTCCTTCCGAAAGCCAAAATCACCGCCGACAGAAGAATCACACCGCCCAGAACATAATAGACCGTATTGTTGGGTTTTCCGGGACTATTGACGCCCCCGAGATTGATCACAGGCCCGGAGATGGTCCCCGTGCTGGCTTCCGCGCTGGAAGGCCCGGCCGCGCCACCGGCAACCGGGCTATTCGAGCCGTTGGAAATGCCACCCATACCCATATCAATCCCTCGTTGCCAGCACCACGACGAGAATCACGGACAAGAGTACAACACCCCCGATGATGTAGGGAGTTGCTCCGGTCAAAAAGGGAAGGGAGGTAACGTTCCCTCCCTGTCCCGTGCTGGGAGCTTGCGCCTGTCCGTTTCCCGAGGATACGGGAGTCGACCCGGCGGCCGTGGTGGCAGCCTGCTGTTGCGTCTGTTGCTGGATTCCCGACTGCTGGGAAACCGCCTGGCCGGCGGCTTGAATTGCCTCGCCGCCGGCGTATTGGAGGATGGAGCCGAGGTCCGCCATTTATTTCCCCGCCAAAACGACCGAGGGAGAAGCGAGAGGATTCCCCGAACCGTCGACGTAGAAGGAAATCGGACCGCCCGTCCCAACGGTGAAGGAAATTTGCAGCTGGCTCAAGCCATCCTGCGGGTCCTCGTCCCCGTAAAGCCTGTCGGTGAAGTCCACCACGTACGCGGTGGATTGATCCGCGCGGTAGGTGGGAGTCAGGAGCCGGTAGAACGCGGCCAGGTTGTTGTCCCTGTTGCGAAGCGTGGTGTTTCCGATTTTGACTTGAATCGCCGAAAGGCTGGAGTTCGGGTCCACGAGGAAAATCCGGTCCACGTTCTGCGTCTGGCCGGTTCCCAAAACCAGACCGTTCTGTTGATTGAGGGTAACCACCTGACCAGACGCGGCGTTGATTTGAACCGCCTGGACGGTACGACAAAGGCCGGGGCCGCTACCCTGGACGGTGGGGGTTCCACGAGTGAACGGTGTCACCTGGAGGGCGCCGGTGGCCGGGGTGTTGTTCATGGACAGTTTGACCTGGGGGTTGCCGACACCGATCCCATCCGATCCGTAGTTGCCGGTCCGAAAACGCGTCTCGCTCTGGAGATTCCGGATTGCGCCGGAAACCAGAACAGCGGCCGCGTTGCCCTGGGAGGGAGTGTAGATTTCCCTGCCGCCGAACTGGGTAGAGCGGTTGAAACGGATATGAACGTAGTCATGACCCGCAACGGCGTTGTAGGCCGGGATTCCAAGAAACTTGTTCAGAAGGTCCAAATCGGCCATGGAGAAATATTTCTGGAAAACGTTGTTGTTGGCCAGAACGGTAATGGGGGCAACCATGGCCTCGGTAATTCCGCCCGTCAGTTCGGCCGTGAAATCGTCCAGGTCGAAACCGAGAGGTAAATTGATGGTGGTGTCCCGGGCCGTGGTGAGACTGTTGGGAGTGGCCGGAGGAGTCAGAACGTCGACGTCAAGGTTTGGATGGAGCATTTTTGTCCCCCCTTAAATGTGAGCCGCAATGGTGGGAAGCAGGGGCACATTCGGAGCGGCTCCGGCGGCGGCCTTAATCAGAGCGATGACGACGAGGGTGGAAATCACGGCGGGAAGAACTTTTTCGACGAATTCCATGAAACTACCTCCAAAAGGAATATTAGAAAATCATGATATGAACATATGCTCAAAACCAGGAATTGTCAATCCTCGAATGAATCAATTTTCAAAATTGAAAAAATGAAAATGAGAATCCACATAATAAGGAAGTCAATCAACGAAGGCCGAAAGCTTCTGGAACTGCCCGCTTTTTCCATGCCAAAACCTCCTAACCCAATAAAACTCCCCCTGGGCCAGGTCCGGGGCCTTTTCCAACTCGGGACAACGCCACTCCTGGGCCAAGGCGTAGGCGTCATCGGAGCCGGTCGAAAAGAGGAATAGTTGTGAGCATTGGGAACGCAGTGCGGGAAGTAAATCCGTCCGAAAATGGGTTATATAGGAAACGGAATGACCATTGTGTCGCCCACGCATCCCGGTTTGGACCAGTTCGAGATTTATGGCTCGACGCATGACCGAATCGCTTTCATCAATGAAGACAAAACGGCCGTGGGTATTCCAAAAAACGGGTAGGAAATTTTCGGGAGTAGTGTAAACGTCTCGAGTTGACCAAGTTGTTGCGTCCC
>JAGWKM010000087.1 GCA_028865305.1 Patescibacteria group bacterium
TTTCTTAATTTCCCGCCAGACCTTTGCCGGAAAGGGGGCGCTCGCCCTCTTTTTGGTTGTATGGACAATTAGGGATAAACCCCTGGACAAGACGGCATGGTCTGCGGTATGATGGAAGAGAAAGGTCGAGCTGTGGATAAGTAACGAATGCATAAAAACATGGAAACAATAAAAAAAATATCGGGGGCGGTATTGCCCGCGGCCGGAGCGGCACTGGTAACGACCGTAATAGCAATGGGGGTGGCATACTTGCTCAGTATCGGCATCGGCCGCCAGGAAGAGGCGGAGTGCTATCAGTGGCAGTCGCAATCCCTAAAATACCAGGGATTCTACCTGACCCAATGGCAAAGCGAACAATGCAAAGTGCACGGAATCGTAATCAACGCTCCGGTAAAATAAAGGGTCAAAAAAATTAACGGCATGGAAATATGAATCTCAATCTTATATTGATCCTGGGAAACGTTACCCGGGATCCGGAAATACGGAAAACACAAGGGGGAACGACGGTGGCATCATTTTCAATCGCCACCAATCGGTTCTACAAGGACCAGGGAGGGGAAAAGAAACAAGAGACCGAGTTTCACAACGTGGTGGCGTTCGGGAAACTGGCCGAGCTGATCGAGCGGTATGTCCAAAAAGGCGGCCTTCTCCTTATTAAGGGGAGAATACGCACCCGGAACTACGAGAACAAATCCGGCCAGAAGGTCTACCGGACTGAAATAGTGGCCGAGGAAATGCAGCTGGGACCGAGGCCGGCCGGATCTGCCAAATCGCATAAGGAGTACGCCGGCGAAGCCACGCCTGAGGAGCTGCGTGAAATGGAAAAACCGAATAGCAATAAAGGGGAAATCGATGTTGACTCAATCGAGTTCTAAGGTTGATTGACTAAATGGGTTATGATATAATGGGCTCATGCCTAAAGTATTAAGCGACCCAAGAAATTGCGTAAGGTGCGGAATTGTATTCTACCGAAATAATGGAAATATCCGCGCAAAATATTGCTCTCGATTATGCGCCTGCCGAGACAGGAATACCATTGAACATCAGAAAAAGGCCGGAAAGTCAGGAGGTGAAGCGAATGGAAAACTTAAGTACGGCACTGGTACCAGAGGGTATCTGAAAAGGAACGGCAGGCACGAACACCGAATAGTGATGGAAAAATATCTGGGACGGAAATTGAGAAGAAACGAGATAGTTCATCACATTGACGAAAACAAGCACAATAACGATATCAGAAACTTAAGGGTCATGAGCCAATCGGAACATGCAAGATTACACTTCAAAGGACGGAAGAAAAATAAAAATGTTTGACCATCAGGTGGAAGCGGTTGAATTCGCCATAAAACGCCAAAAGTGCATCCTGGCTCATGAGATGGGATTAGGCAAGAGTCTCATGGCCATTATGGCAGCCGACAAAGAGGGATTCAGGATATTGGTGATATGCCCGGCTTCCTTGAAAATAAACTGGAAGCGGGAGATAGAAAAAGCGCTGCCCGATCAGCCGATAGAAATAGTGAATTCGGACGATACGGTGCAAAACTGGTCGGCGCGCTGGTTCATCATCAACTACGACATCCTGGAGAAGAAAATGCCGATGATAACCCATCTAATCCAAAGCCGGTTCGATACGCTGATTTTAGACGAAGCCCACTATATTAAGGGAAAGTCAATCAGGTCGGCCTGCGTGGTAGGGGGAAAAGTAAAAAAATCAGACGGGACATATATCACGCAAAAGGGTATAGCCCCGCAGATGAAAAACGTGTACCTCCTGACCGGGACTCCCCTGCTGAACCGGCCGATAGAGCTGTTCAACCTGTTAAAGGCCATCGAACACCCATTAGGACAGAAGCGAACCGAATTCGCCCGGAGGTACTGCGGAGCATTCCTAAAGCAGATCATGCGCCGGGACGGCCGGATGATACGGTATGTGGATGAAACCGGAGCCACCAACTTAAACGAGCTTCGGGAGGCCATACGATTCCAGCTGCTGCGGAGAAAAAAAGATGAAGTGTTGGATTTGCCGAGGAAGATGGTGTCGGTCATGGAATGCGACATGGATCGGGAATACCAAAGGCAGTACGACACCGCTTGGGATTCCTACCTGGATTTCCTTCAGGCCAATCCTTTCCCCGAACGGAACATGGATAACATCCTCATGGCCAGGCACCTGGTGGAGATACAGAAGTTGAAGCAGGTATGCTCCCTGGCCAAGGTAAAGAGAATGGCGCGGGACATCGAAAACGCCATAGAGCAGGACGAGAAGGTGATCGTCTTCAGCCAGTATCGAAACACCATCAGCGAGTTTCAGGAAGAACTCATGGAAAAGGGAATCCGGTGCGTAACCCTTACCGGAGACGACGATTCGGAGTCCCGGCAGCGGGCGGTAGACCGATTCCAGGACGACCCGGCAACCAAAGTATTCGTGGCCAACATTAAAGCCGGCGGAGTGGGACTGAACCTGACCGAGGCATCCATCGTCATGTTCGCCGACATGGATTGGTCTCCGGAAATACATAACCAGGCCATAGACCGGGCGCACCGGATCGGCCAGACAAGAATGGTAAACGCATACTTCTATGTTTGCCCAGGGACGATCGAAGACGACATCATGGAAATATTAAACTCCAAAAAAGGAGTGTTAGACAAGGTCATGGAGGGCAAGCAGGAAACCATCCGAACGGACTCCGTTCAGGCCGAGTTCTTACGGAGGATGGCAGGAAGAGCGTAGATATGGACAAAAGTTTATAGGGGTATGGACAAGGTTGCATGATGGCGGTATACTGGAGGTAGAAAGGTCGAGATAGGGAAAAGGTGTGGAAAACTATTAAGGCAGGATTGAGGAGGCCGAAAAGGGGCATCCTGAATCCTGAAAAACATGGAAACAGAGTACTGCGGACACGTGTGCACGAGCGACTGTCAAAAGACGATAGAATGCCCGTGTGTGAACGATCATGAATGTAAAAACGGAATAATAGTAAGCGAATAAAAAAATGGAAACAAAAATAAGGAAAAAGGCCGAAAAGGCCATCGTTGACGAAAAGCCAGGGCAGGGAAACCTGGAACTGGTGGAGCACAACCTGGAGGTGGGAAAAGAGATATTCAAATCGACGGTCATCAGGAGCGCCGAAGACCTCAAGAGGGTGTCGGACCGGGTAAAGCATATCAAGCAGCTTGGAAAAGAGGTAGAAGAGAGAAAGGATAGGTTCGTAGCCCCGGCCAAGGCAATCATCGCCGAAGCAAAGGACATCTTCGACGAAGCCATCGCCTGGTTCAAGAATGCCGAGCGGGAACTGAAAGGAAAGGCCACCGCATTCATGCTGGAACAGGAGCGAAAAGCCGCCGCCGAGCAGGCCAAAATCGCCGCCAAGGTAGAGTCGGGCAAGATGAGCACCGAGAAGGCGGTTGAGAAGATCGAGAACATGGCGCCTACCGGAGGGGTGCAGACCGACAACTCGGCCATGCAGCTCAGGAAGCGCTGGAATGCCTATATAACGCACCCGAATCTGGTACCCGAGGAATACTGGGTCATAGACGAGAATCGGGTCAGGAAGGAGGCATTAGAGCGCCACAAGGCCGGTCTGCCGCAGATTCCCGGGGTGGAAATGCGCCAGGACGCCACGTCGGCATCGCTATGACGGGAAATTCGGGATTAAAAAGCAAGTATTGTGGATGCGGATGCCATGACTTCGGGGAAATGAAATGGCAATCGTGCTGCGATACTGCCGTAAAAAAATGGCTAAAAAAACAAAACAAGAAACAGCCCTCGCTCCGGCCGCGGAAAAAATAATGACCCTGAGCCCCGAAATGCTTATCAGCCAGGCGATAGAAAAGGGAACGGATGTAGGAACGATGGAGAAGCTCCTGGCAATGCGCCGGGAGCTGAAGGCAGAGTGGAGCCGGGAACAATACTTCAAGGCTATGGCTGACTTCCAGTCGGAATGTCCGGTGATACCTAAAAGCAAAGAGGGTGGCAGGACTAACGCCGGTAAGGTGGCCTACCACTATGCTCCGCTCGATGTCATCGTATTCAAGACCAAGGACCTGATCCAAAAGCACGGGTTCAGCTACGCCATAAAGTCCGAGACGACAGACAGCGGGGTCAAGGTAACCTGCATAGTCAACCATGTGGCGGGGCACCAGGAGCAGAGCGAGGTGGAAATGCCCTATGGAACGAAGACGAATGTAATGTCGGAAACCCAAAAGGTGGCCGCCACTCTGACCTTCGCCAAACGATACGCATTCCAGAACGCATTCGGAATACTTACCGGAGACGAGGATAACGAAGATAAGGTAGCCGAGAATGACCGGCCGGAACAATCAACTCAAAAACCAAGAACCAAGTTCGACGAACTGATGGATAAATTACCGAGAGTGAGAAAAGACCAGCTAGACATATTCAACCAGAAGGTTCAGGAATCGGTACAATACACG
>JAGWKM010000021.1 GCA_028865305.1 Patescibacteria group bacterium
TCCCGTCGATGCCGCCCCCCCGCCTCCGCCAGTGCATGTAAATGTTCCGAAAGTAGTGCTTGTTCCGGCGACTCCGCTTCCGGATGGACTTCCACCCCCGCCTCCGCCGCCAACCATCCTTACATAGATTCTTTGGACTCCTGACGGGGCCGTATAATTTCCCGAACCGGAGGTTAGAACGGTTATGGTTGGATTTTGCTGCGCTCCGAGGAAAAGGGATTGCCAATATGCCGTGTTTCCAGATGCTGGGGGAGTATTATTCAAATTTCCGTCGGCAAGCGAAACGTAAAGCAATCCTCCATAACTTACGAATGAATACGTGTAATACGTTGTTCCCGAATCCCACTCAGGGATGCCTTGCTGGAGCAAGTAGGCGATTTGATAGGATGCAACATAGTCTACGGCATTGCGGTCTTGTTTGTATTCCGAGTTATTCGTCCCGTTTAATGCCGCGCTCCATCCGGTCGTCCAAGCCGATAGCGATTGGATGACCGCCGGATCGGTCGTATAATTGGGATTTCCAGCCTGGACTTTAGAGCCGAACTGCTCGATATCCTGGGAGGATGCGCCGCTTCCGAAGATGATTGCCGTTTTCCTATTTATCTTTGCCATTAGCTCGCCGTAACCTCCACGCCCGCCGGATGGGGAAGGACGCTTAAATATTTCACGATTCCATAGAGCGTTCCTGGATCGCCCGCCAAATGGTTGTAGGTCAATTCCATGCTCCCCTCCGTCAATGTGACGTAAGCTCCGAATGAAGCATAGAGTATCGAGTCTATCGCACTTACGCTTAGATAGGCATTATTGACTGAGGCCAGATATTGGATAAGTTCAATCATTTCAGAATCAGAAAGAGTATAGCTTCCTTCTGATTGGTCGGTAGAATCCCAATAATCAGTCGGATAAGGAGAATTGACGCTCCCGTAGCCGCCGGTATCGGGGTTGAACGTCCCGGTGGTATCCTGCTGCCCAAAGTAGAGATTAGAAATTGAATATCCAGGCAAAACTCTTTGCGCTCCTACCCATCGGCCTAAAATATTCAGTTGCGCTCCTACGGCGGGAGTTTGTCCATAAATGGTCGATAGAGCAAATCCGTTCAAAACCTGATCCACGACTTGATTTGCTATTGCCTCAGTCGCCAACATGTTTATGGTAGCGGCGGCATTGGGCTGATTGTTGGGATCGGCATACTGGATGATGAGAAGTGCGACATAGGTCTGCGCTAGCTCTTCGTTTGTCATGTCGTTATGGTGATGTTAGCGGCCGCGACGGTAAAATAATGCTGGAAATCAGAAGGAGAAACCTGCTGGGTCGTGCCGCCGCTCGTATTGGATACGGCAATGCTAGTTAGGTATCCGTTAGGCGCGATTTGCAGCATGGCCGTAATCACATCGCCTACGGAAGCGGCCTGATTGAGCTTGTAGCTAAGCGCGGCCGCAAGCGATGCGGCAAGAGCCGTCGTATCAAAAGTATCGACGTGATTTATAGCCTGGATGGTGAAACTGATATAGAGAGTTTCCGGCAATGCCGAGAACCATGCGGCAGTAAACGTATTCCCCGCCGGGCGCGTGATGGTGTAGGTGTTAAGAGTTCCCACGGGAGTTATCGTGATTGTTTCTCCTGCCGCGCTCGCAGTCGCGTTTGCACTCATGGTAACCTGCGTAGCGGAGTCAACGCTTGAGATGGTCGTATTTGCCGGTATCCCAGCTCCGCTAATCGTTTGTCCCGTCGCCATATTTGATGTTGATGGAATGGCCGTTACCGTCGCCGTTCCATTGGAGATTGTCCCTATGGTCGAAAATGCGCCCGTCTGGTTTGTGCCAGCAGGTTTCTTGGTATAGATTACCTGCGCTATTTGCGCCGCCGTCGCCGATGAGTTATTGACAACCACTGCTATCCCATGTCCGAAAACCCCGTTTACGATGGAATCCGTATCGTTATCGGGAACGTAGGCATCCGATATGCCGGGGGTATTCAAAAGTTGGGCGCGAATTGAGTCGGCCGGCCCTGTCGCCGCCATTTTGAAGCTCTTGCCTTGGCGAACCTTCAACTGAATATCCGTTTCCTCGTCGACGCCAATAATGTCACCTGCGGTAGACGGATTATTTACGCTCGTAATTCCGATGGTCGGAGTGATGATGACCGTGATGGTATTGGCCGTAGTGAGGATTGCTCCGATGTTTACCGCTCGAAAAGCCAGCGTGTTAGTTCCCGCGCCAGAGAACGAGTAGGACGTTTGGAGGAAATATTGATTTCCAGACACATCCGATATGGTGAAAACTTGGGCATTTGGATTTGAAACCAACGCATCGAGACCGTTGAGATTAATGGCTTGCGTAGCGGTGACCGCCACTTGCGCCACCGTATAGGTCGCTCCCTGCCTTTGCATCCCATTAAGCGCGACAAGATTATCAACCTGAACTCCGAAAGCATTTTGAATGCTGAAAGAATTATAGGCCGTCTGAAGGAGTTGCAGCTGATCCTCAATCGCCGTCGACAGTATATTTATGATCTGGCCGTCCGGCGTGTTGGATTCCAGGTTGATGTCGGAGCCGTAGATATTGATAAATCCAGTATTTAGGTCGTTAATTATGTCCGTCTGGGCCTCTATCGTAAGGCCAGTTGCCGTTAAAGAGTTTGTCGCCATTATTGCGATACCCCCACGTCAACCCCGGTCAGAGTGAACAATTCGGACGGCGAAAAAATAGTTTCTATCTGCATAGTGATGGAATCCGCCCGATTGGAAAGCGCGCCCGAAAGTTGAGAGACGCCGATGATTCCGAATGAACTCAAAGCCACCTGCTTTATTTCCTGTAAGAGATTCGCCTGCTGTCCGATGTCTAAACGATTGTTCCAGTCAACTCCCGTGAACATGTTGAAGAAACAATCGCCCTTCCATTCCAGGAGTTTGGTTAATAGGTTTTGCTCGATTGCCGCTTCGCCGGAGATATAGTTGTTCTGGCCTTTTCCGAAGGTCCAATCCCTTGAAGCGGTAATTTGCCGGATAATCATAACATCAGTATAGCAGAGCGGATAACTGCGTTCCCACCGCTTGAAGTTGGGTAACGGTGGCCGCCGATACCGTCCCCGTCGAACCGGAAACCGTGACTGTCAGAGATTCCAGGGCGGTTAAGAGATTATTCAACGCAGTCAAGAGATTCTGGCTTGAATTTTGGATAGTGACAAGGCCGCCTTTGATTCCCACCTTTTCCCCGGCGGTCCCGATAAGTCTTGATTCGCTAGAATCGGGCGCGACTATTGCGGAGGGCTGCGGACAAAGCCCAATGATGGCTATAGCGTCCGATATGTCGTGCATCCTGCCATCCGGGGGCGGCTGGGCCGTTCCGGTCGTAAACCAGGCGTCTATATTCCTATCGCAGAAGAGCAGAAGGCACCAGTCCCCTTTTGAAACCGGGAATTGCAGGCTTGCGCCTCCGCCTTGAGCGATAAGCACGGGACAATCAACCAGAACCGGATAATTTTGATAACCGCCGTTTCTAAGCACGCGCTGAAACATGACTTGAATGCTCGCGGTCTTTGCGGCCGCGTCAAAGCTCTGTATTTGGCCTATCTTTACGCAATTGAGCTTGGCATAGATAGAGTCCTCGAAGACATTAAGCAGGTCAACGAGCCCCGGCTCATGCTGCGGCAGTCCAAAACCATTGAAGCTCATAGCGTTCCACCCGTGGGACCGCCATACCATAGGCTTGGCGTCGTAATCAGATCGCCGCTTGCGCCATCTGAAATTATCCCTCTATGGTTCACGCCCGCCAGAGTATAAGTCCCGTTATTTTCCTTATCCTCGCTATTCAGCGTGATGCTCTGGCCAACGAAAAGCCGGGGCTCGAATATCATATCGAAACTGACATAGAATTTCTGTTTCGTCGGCGTGTTGAGCAAGCCGCTATCGCCGTTGATGGTGGAAAGACTCGCAAATTGAGGCAGCACCGCAGAGGGCAAAGTCTTATTCTTGGGAAGCATGTAGAGTTTGCCAAACTGGATATAGATGTCAGATCCAATGGCGTAGGCCATCGTTCGCAGATAATCCCATGGCGAACCAACGTAGGAAACTCCACGAGAGACATACTTTGAATACTGACTTGAATTTCCAAGAGACTGATCCACGTATCCGACGGATATGCCCTGTAGCTGCGCGGCGAGATAATTGACTCGTTGGATAAAAGTTTGTCCCTTCGGAAATGTATTGCTTACTTGGCTTTGATTCATTTCAAAGCCGCCGTCCCATGGGAGAATCGTAGTCATCCAGTTGGGACCTTGGCGGGTGTTGTATGCCTTCCTGATGAGGCCATCGAATATGAGGGGATAGTATCCAACATTGCTTTCTGCGGGGAGCGGCTGCCTGGATTCCGGCACCCAGGAGAGATAGCCGGCCCATAGCTTCATGCGCCGATAGCCGCCAATCGCCTCGGCCTGATCGTTCCAATCTTGGTAAATATCTTGCCGTGTGCTTTCGGCCAGATTATAAAACGTAAACTCGCCTTCGCTGACCGATTGCCAATTCGCCAAAGTGATATTCAACTCAAGGCTCATCGGCGAAGTAATTACGTGCGTTGCGGTCGCACCCTCCACGTGCGCTATAAATTGCCTCTGCAACTTCCTGGGATTAGAAATTGTAGTTGTCATGGCGTATAGAATCCGGCCTCAACCGCCGCAACGTCCGATTGCGAAAGCAGGTAAAGCGTCGCATTCCCATTGACAAAATCATCTGCGCTCACGGGGTCCAATCCCGTCCCCGTAATGCAGGCCATGCCAAAAGGGATTACGTTCATGAAATTCCGCAGGATGTTGGGATGAACGCAAAGTCCCATCCCCATGATGGCCCCGTTGGGAAACGATGAGTGCGTAAAATCGAAGAACCATCTTTGCGGAGTGGCGCGGAAATAAAGCGCAAGTTGGCCGATGCTCCCGTCCGGCATCCCAACGGAAACGACTTGGCTGGCATCGTCCGTCAGGTTGTTTATGATGGTCATGTTAGCGTGAGATCGAGTGGATTATTCGATGTCAAAAAGGATGGAGCCGATGTCGCGGTCGGCGTAAAGCCGCTGGAAACCGGGGTCTGTAGATTATATTGCGCGCGGCCCTGCGAATTCTGTTTTATCCCTTTGTTTGGATTCGACTGTAACGGAACCGTCCGGACCTGCTTTATCGTGATGGTTATGTCCGTTCGCGTCGGCGTCTCGCGTCCCTGGAAGAAGCGCACGCGCTCAATATACATTGACTGCGAATTGTTGGATTGCAAACCCGCTTGCCCCCATGGCGTCGAAAGAACAATCGGCAGCCTTTTTTCCCATATGCTTTGCAGATTGACAAAAGCCGACTGCTGTTTACTTGTTGCCGCGCTTGAGTTCTTAAACATGGAGAGGAGATTCTGCGCCTGGTTATAATACTGCGTCGCCTCATTCGCGTAATTCTGGACCGTCGCTATCCCCGCCGTGATGGAGCCTTGCAATTTCTGCAATGCCTGGGGAGTGTATTTTCCTAGAAAGGCGGGGACGGCCCCCATTTTCTGCTCTAGAGTGTTTAGTATCCCGGTGGTCGTTCCAGAACCGAGGGCCTGGAAGGAAACCTCGGAAATAAAGCCTCGCAAAGTGTAGCGTTTTGGCAGCACGGCGATATGGTCCTGTATCGCGCTGTTATCCTCGGAAAAGTGATCCGTGATCTCTGACTCGAAATGAGCCTCATCATCCCCAAAATAATCGAATACAAAAGCATTCGCCGCCGGGCCGGTGGGATGGAGAAAGTTTAACCCTGTCTTGGCGGCTAAGTGCCCGATAATGTCTTGCGGGTTTGCATAGGACAGGAATTGAGACGCCGAACTAGACGCCGTTGATATGCCGTTGGCGTAATCGCTTATCATCTGCTTGCCGGGTTCTTTAATATTGCGGCGTGCTCTATGTGCCTTTTTAGAACTTTCTCAGCCAATTTAGCGTGTTCCTCACCCATCTCATGCGTCCCGCCATGAACGTGGATGGTGTTGTTCTGCGTCACATTCCCGGGGTTGGAAGAAACACCGATCCCCCCCATGGCCGCTAAATTGTGCATGACTAAAGATGGAAGAGAGAAAAGCGGGCCAAAAACGGGGCCGAATTCTTTTTTATAGAAAGATTCTAATTGCTTGTCTTCGTTAATCATTGCGCCTACTTTATCCGCATGAGATGCCCCTGGATGAGTTCCCATGACCAAATCGGCAACACCGCCAAAGAACCCAAACTTGAAGGCCCTGACCCAGTCCTCAATGGTGTTATTTAGCGTCGTAAGGGCCTTTATCTGTTGCGTGGTAAGCTGATCGTGCACGGACATTTTCGCTTTTTGTCCGGTTAAATCCTGAATCATGGCGGGGCTCATGCCAAGCTCAGATAAGAGCAATGCGGCTTCGGCCCGCGCGTTCTTGTCGCCCATGGATTCCCGCTTGTTGATGAAATTTTTCAGTAAGCCCCCCTTTAGCTGTTCCATGATGTCAGCCGCCGTCATGCCTGGGCGCATCTTGAGCCCGAGGAAACCGGCGGCTTGCATGAATGCTTGCGAACCCATGCCGAGAGAGAAAGCCGCCAAGTTGGTCGTAAGACCTACGATTGATTCCTGCGTCTGCTTGGCGGTTACATTGTGCTGGACGCCAAGATATTGCATCTTCTGAAGCCACTGGGTATTGATGCCGAAGACCTGGTTGAGCATCCTGTAATGCGCCGCCGTGGTCAATCCCTCTCGGCCCAACTTAAACATGGCATGGACCAGCCGGTCCATGAATAGAAGCGTTGCCGCGCCGCCAAGGGTTATACCGGAAATGGCGGTGCTCAGGCCCTTTAGGCCGGTTAGGTCGCCAACCTCGGCAAACAGCTTAATTACGAATTCGCCCAACTCGCCCATTATCTGTATTCCTGCCTGCTCATCTCAGCCGCCGCACTCTCATAGTCGGCGAGGAAGGAGCAATATTGAAGCATGGCAAGGACCCAGTCCACCGGCATCTCAAGCACTTTGAGCGGGTCGCCGCCACAATAGCCCTCCTTCGCCAGCCGAAGCCCTATGACTACGGCCTCTTCAGCCTCTATTTTTATGCGCGGACGCCGGATTTCTCCGGTTTGGCTGAGGACTCTAAAGAGGCCGTCTGAAAAAAAGGGTTTATGTTTTCCTCCATAATCTTGGAGAAAATCTCGAAGTAATCCGCCCGGGCTTTCTCGCCGGATCGTGGATCATCGAAGAGGGCTTGATTTACCTTGATGCCGTCGTAAATGGCCTTTTCCGCGCACTTGAATACCCGCGATTCCACCTCATCATCCGATAGCAGAGCCTGGACCGCGCCCTCACTCTTTAGGTCCAATGTCGCTGCGCGGTTGACGCACTTGAATATCGCTTTCCGAAGCTCGTTGGCATCCTTGAATGGAGCCGGGGACACTACTAGTTTATTTCCGCTTTTTAGCGTGCATTCCATCATTGACTCCTGATGACCACCGCCGAAACGGAGGCTGTTTTTGCGATGCAATAAAATTGCTCCGATTGCGGAAGAGTAAATGTCTCTTCTGCGGCTGCGGCGATTTCAAAGCCGGAATGCGAACCGGATATCGCCACGCTTGAGCTATCCGAACAAAAGATTGGATTAAGCGTATCTTGATTCTGGATTTGCACATAGACCGGGAACGCGACGCCCGTAGACGTTGATAGGTTAAGGCTAGTTGCCACCGAGCTTGAAACGCTAATCTGCGATGCCGTGGTCGTTGATGGCGTGATCGGAAGAACCGCAGCCATGTCGAATTTAGGCAGGATAATTGCAGTTAGTAATATTGAAATGGAAATGCTTATGCTCTTCATTCTGCCCCCCTACTGGATGAGCCTGATCCATTGGCCGAATCGGATTGGCCACACGGCAACAGACTCTTCGATGTCGCCGGATGCCGACTCAATGGCCTCGATTCCCTTTTGCACCATGCCGCCATAAAGCTGGTAGACCACATTGGTAATGTTTCCGCTGCCGTCACCGACGCGCTTGGTGAATACCGCCGTGATTAGGGTCGTGCTGGAAAATCCCGTGAGCTGCTGCTGCAACAGGCTGTTTAGATACTTGTCATCCACGCCGCCGAGGGCTAGACGGATGGCGAGCTCCGCGATAAGACCCTGTTTATTCTCCGCATAGACCGCCACGCCGTTCTTGCCCGCTTCGACGTTCATCAATTCCGACGGGAATGTAAGTCGTCCTGGGTTTTGGTTTGCCAACGTGCTCAGAACCTGGTTGTTAATCTGGATCGTATCCGAACCGGATAAAGCGACAGTCAGGGCCATATTTCCTCCTATGCCGTAATCTGGACGATAATAGCCGCCGACTGGACGGCATTCGCCTCAAGGGCCGCAATCTGAATGATGGGGGCCTGGCGGCTTGCGATTTGCGCGGCCGTAAGGCTTGAAACCGGGGCGGCATAAATGTAGAACCCGAAGTCGGAAATGTTCCTTTGCAGGTCAGTTCCATTGCCGAAGACATTTGAACCGGAAGGCCAAGTCCCTGGGGCCAAGAAGCCGTTATTGACGCCCTGCGACATGACTTTGCCAAGCACGGAAACCAACGAACCGACTCCTGCATCCGTCATGGAAATCTTGGTTTGCGTCCCTGCGAGAAGGTCAAAGGCGGCATTCTGTAGCGCGAACTTGAGCCAGAATCGGTTATACACCTGGTCGAACCAAAGATTTGCTCCGCTCGATAGGACCTTTGCCACGCTGGAAAGATTGCCGTAAACGTCTACCCCCGCGCTTCCGGCCGCGCTTAGCTGCGTCTGCGTAAGCGTGCCGTCCGCCGCGATTGTGTTCAGCCCCTTCAGGGCCATCGTCAGCACGGTCTTTGAACCATTGAAATTTACGGAAAAGCCCCGGCCGCCATAAGCCCCGGCGAATATTTGAGTTTGCTGAATTGCCGCCCCGTTAAGGAGCGGTGAAGCGTAATAGAGACACCGCGTATTGATGTCAGATGCCTGGCGCACGAGGTCCAGCGGACTGCCAGGATTAAGATCGTTGGCATTTGAAGATGCGTAGAAGAGCATCTTATCGTTGGACTGGCAATAGGCCGCAAGACTTGCGAATGCTGTCCCATCAGAGTCGGCTAGTTCCTCATCCATAACGACGCCAAGATAGTAGACCAGATCGGATGTTCTTTGGATGGCCGCCTCTGTCGTCTCAAGGCTTGGGCTCTTAAGCCTCGGAATGACCACGACATAACCACCCGCATAAACCGGGTTGGGATTCTGCGAGAAGATGGCATTAGCGATGGCGTAGGTGTTGGAATTGAGTCCAAAGTCGGAACCTACCGCCGAAGCATAGGTATAAATTGCGAAGGCTTGCCCGGCTGACCATCCGGCCGGGATATTGTCCTGCGTGATGATGGCAATAGTGTTGATGTTGGGCACCTGCGGCAAACTCGGAGCCTGGGAAATAGAGATGCTGATGACGGTCGAGAGCGGAAACACGCTAGACATTGAAAGCCTCCGTGGTGGGCACGTTAACCGTCGTCGTAGGCGGCGCGGTCACTGAGATAGGGAAATTATCGAGGTAAGGGGTCGTCTTGACCTTGCGATGCAGCGCATTGACAAAGACTCGCATGGTGTAGCGATTGAGCATCGCCGTTTCTTCCAGGGATGTGGTGTCAGCGAAATCTCCGGTGTTCCAATAGACGCCGATTTTATACTGCGATTGGAGCCTTTGGCTGTAGAAAGAGCGCAAGGCCATCGGAATTTCTTCTTTTCGGATTCTAGCCGAGTTATCCGGGGCCATGCTCATCAGGTCTATCTGTATGCGATGAAGCATTAAGGTTTCCTGGACCTCGCTATTGATTGCGCTGTCGAAATAGTTCTGGTTTGCCACGACGGAACTGGGGCCGAGATATCCCAGGACGACAAATAATCCGTCGTTCGGTATGTCGTATTTCTGGTAAGCCATGGCGATGTGCTGATCATCGAGGTCCAGCTCTGAGGCCAGGATGTCGGCAATGACCTTGACAGGCTCGCGGACTGAGGTAGTGGGCTCATTCATGCGGCCTCCGAGCCCAGGCTGGATGACTCGACGATTTCATACTCATTGACGGCCGTCGCCGGCTGGCCGCCGCCTAAATCCCAGTCCTGCTTGGTCATGACCCGATACTGCTTGCCGTTGCCGTCAGCGACATAATCGTCCAGCTTAAGCCGCTCTTGCGCCCATAAGCGGAACCATTTCCATGTCCTTTGTCCCTCCGGCTTGACCAGAAGCCGAGTAGGGGGAATTGGCTGGATAATTGCGCTGAAATAGTGCAAATCGGTTGAAGTTTCAATCGTGTCATAGTCGCTCTGCGTCTTGGTGACTCTCGCCAGACGCAAGCGAACTTGGAAATCAGCGACGCCGTCGAGGACATTGGGGATCACGTGATGACCTCGTAGGCTACCGATTTCGCCAAAGAAGCCGTGTCAACCAATATGGAGTCCGGATAAGAACTTCCCTTGCGCTTTTTGCGGGCGATAGTCTCCACCTTGAGGGGTTTCCAGTCCCCGAAGCCACCGGTTTCAAAAGCGAGATGAATAGCCTTTACTGCGGATAGTCCAAGGAGCATCAGGAATTTCCTAAAATCTCCCGATTTCAGGAATTCATGCGACGCTTCGGCACTGGCGACTTCTTCGACTATCGTTTCTTTCTCATGGATCAGAGGCATTTCAAGCCATGAGCGCGCCGGAATGTTTCTGGACGGCGAGCCGAATTCGTGCATTGCACCGATATACGCATTAGTGGGGCCGCCGTCGGAACGCTTGGAAGTCGTGGACAAAACGCCGACTTTGACATAACCGCCATGGTGGTTGCGCTCGCGTTTCTTCATGATTTCCTCAAAATTCTTGAGGCCCCTGAAATTAAAGCGCATCTCAGACTTGTTCATGGCACCTGGGCCGGTCCTAGAGTATTTGGATTCCAAATCTCACCGGCATTGGCATTGATGAGTCCGGGGGATGCTTCTGCTCCCACGACCATCACGCGGCGTCCCGCCCGCTTGGGAATCCACATTTGCAAGTATTTCTGGCCGTAGTTAGTCCGCATGAACTGCGAAAGCGTGGGAGACTTGGACACGAAATCAGGAAGCTGATAATTAACAGTGATGGAGCCGACGGTCTTGCTCTGGACAACGCCGCCGCCGGATGATCCTTGGCCGCCATAAGCGGGCAACGCTCCGAGGCCCCCGGCTGATTGCAGGCTCAAGGTCAGAAGGTGCGCGGTCAAATACAAATAACCTATCTGCGCCTCGGAAACCGTATAGCCTGAGATGGAACCAATTGTCAGCGTTTCCCCGGTCGCGCTGGCCGTGGCGTTCACGCTCACCGTGATGGTCGTGGCCGTCAAGGCCGTTATGATGGCCCCTGCCGGTATTCCCGTTCCGCTGATGGGTTGGTTGACCGCGATATTCGATATTGAGGCTACGTTGATGATGACAGCAGAACCGCTCGTCAGATCGCCGGTCGTCTGGACCTGAGTCTGAGGGACAGAAGTGTCCCAGTCGTTTGAGTTGAAAAGCTGCTGGCCCTCGTTTATCGCGTTTTGAATGTCGGCGTCGGTTACTGTGTCAAGCCCCGATCCGTAGGGAAAATCGCGGACAAACTGAGCCTTGAACTGCGCCGCATTGGGCGGAACAAAGCTCATTCATGGCTCCCTAAGGGTTCGTGCCGCTCTGAAGCCTGAAGCAGCCAACCGCGCTGATGGTGTTTGAACTCAAGGCCACCACGATGCCGTGAATTGCCTGTGCAGGAGCGTCGGGTGAATCCGCGCACCCGGCATTTTCGCGGTTAACGGCAGATGCGGAAAGATTCAAAGCCTGGACCGGTTGAGCCAGAACCTCGCCAGACGGAATCCCGGAAATAACTCCATTTCCGAGTGCGCTGTTTGAATCGAGCGCGACGGCAAAACCGGCGTCCGAAGAATTGCCGCCACTACCACCAAACGCGCAGAGTCTCTCCAGGATGGCCGGAGCGGAAACGATAACCGCCGGGGTCGTGCTCTTCTCTACCCTAAAGACTTGGCATCCGAGGAGGCTGTCATTCTGGAAAGCCCCCGCATCCACGCGATTTTGACCCGCATATGTGGGCAGGTTGACCTGTGCCATGGCCGATGAACCAATGCCAAGAAAAAGAATCGCCGTAACTAAAAATCTGAACCCTTTCACTTTGCGCCTCCTTTGCCCGTCTTATCCTGCTTTCCATCGCCTGCCGAAATCGACGCGATACGCTTTTTAAGCTCCTCATTCTCTTTGAGAAGAGCGTTTAGCTTCTCCGCTGATTCCATCGCCAAAGGCCGCAGCGATTCATATTTTTCCGCGTCCACCAAGTCGGGATAGCGATATTTGACTATCGTCTTGATATTCTCGCCATCTTTAACTTTAAGCTCGATGGGGCGCAGCATGGCCTTTCCACATTCATCAGAGACCTTGAGGCTCATAGTGGGGGGAATGACCTTTTTCTCACCGCCATCCCGCAGAACGAAAGAGCGGTTGCTTTTACTGATGTTTAAAAGGATCATGTCTATCTCCTATTCTTCTTTTCCGAGATTTCGCCGTATTTAGTTTGCAATCCGATACCATGGCGCTTCTCAACGGACGCGGACCCGCCGGGAGGAAGCCGCCAGACTAGTCGGCCATTCCTTCCTAAGACAATCGTTTGATTTCCGTTGTTGTGTATGATCATCTGATCATATCCCCATTCCATTACGGAAGGTCAAAATATTCCAGTTCGGCCACGCGGTAAGGCACCGCTCCGGTATACTGGCCAAACGCGACGGCCTGCCATTGCCAGTTGTTTTGCGTCCCGGCAGGATTTAGCAGGAAGTCCACCGGCAAATCCATCTTCACAACTTCGGGGTCATTCCGATAGAGAGCATACCGCTGCACCCCTCCGAGCTGCGAGACGTTAAACTGATTGGTAGCATCCAGATAGGCCACTGGGGCGATGACGAAGTTCGGATTACCGGTCGCGGCCCGGAAGGCGTCCAGGAGGTAGTTGATCATGGACACGTTCGGATATGTCGCACTCACAGGCGTAACCAATCCGAGCCAGTCCTTGAATCCCATCAAGAAGGTATCGGGCAGACGGGTCTGGTTTGAGTTGGAGAAGTAGCTTTCAAGCAAGGAGGCCACGAAGGTGGCAAACTGCGAAGGATTCATGCTCGAAATCAGCACGGGGATGGTCGCCGTGTCGATGGTGGAAACCTGATTAGTGAATAGGCCGGGGAAATCAGCGGTATTCCTAGGGTCCCCCATAAAGGCAACCTGCTGAAGTCCAAGGTCCCAACGCTTCTTGAGAGCCTTCATCTTGGACTCGATAATATCCCAGTTGTTAGAAGCCAGGGCCTTATTAACTTCGGCAATGGTGTAGTTGTAAGCCATGGACCAGGATGCGATCTTAGCCGTGATGGGGGCCGTGCCGACCTCAACGACCGGCATCTGGGCGTTCGAGGAATTCAGAGACGAAACGCCGTCGAAGAAATCGCCCGCCAGATTGAAGACCGTATTGGTCTTGATATCTTCCATCCATGCGCCCAAGCCCACATCCAAAGGAATGAGCCGTGCGAAAGGAACCTCATAGAAGACCTGATCGATAACCCGATCCCGAATTTGGGTCGTGGTCTGAATGGTGTATTGATAGCCGAGACTCGACGTATCGATATTCCCATTGGAGTTCATCACCAGAAGACCGTCTTTGGCTAACTGAATCATTTCAATATCTCCTAGAGGCCAGCCGTGGCCATGATGATGGGCTCGATGTTCACGATGACCAACCCACCCACCGCGCCGTTTTGAAGCGAGACGCCGCGCCGCTTCGCGCCGCCGGTCGTGCCCACCGGCTCAATGCTTCCCGCTGTGGAAGCGTCCTCAACCGCCGAACCTTGGTTTACCGCAGTCCCCACCGTAAGCCACATGGACCCGGAAAGCATGATAGGAACCACGAGTCCGGAGGTCAAATTTCCCCCATTCTTGACGTTGTAGACAATGTATCCATCCGCCTGGTCAGACTGCGCCGCCGCCAAGAGCGATGGTAGGCCGCCGGTCGTAACCGCAGAATCAAACTTGACTGCCTGGCCCGGAACTAGAGCCGTTGCCTGATTAGCGCTCACCGCCGCTTCAATGACACGGGGGAAGCTCCCGGCCCCGAGGGCCAAAGCCCCTTGAACCATCGACATCGAAAACTGATTTAAATTAATCGTGGACATTTCGCTCTCCTATTTCCCGACTCGTCCGTATTTGCTCAAACCGTATTCCATACGCTCCGATTGGGTCTTGAAGCCAAGGTCCGCATTGGGAGACCGGCGATCCATGATGTTCCGGAACTCATCGCGGGAATTGTGGACATCGCCATCCTCAAGCTCCTCCTGCGACTTATCGTGCCGATCTTCTGCCTCTTTCTGAGGCTTGCCCTTCTCGTCGTTGTAGGTTTCCTTCGGTCGCGCGCTCACCGCCGAATCCTTGGAATTCGCCTTGCGCTCCTCTTCGGCCTCATCGCGATCCTTGTCGACATTGTCCCGGATCTCTTCCTTGGCGTGAGGCTTGGAGAGGCCCTTTTTTTCTTCGTTCTTAACTTCCTTTCTTTTGCGGTAAGATTCGATCATGTTCTTGACGGGAACCTGCTTGCCATCAATTTCGATGGTGCTGTCATCAGCCACGGCGTTGGCGATCTCTTCCTGGTCCTTAACGTAGGAATTGACCACCTCTTTTAGAGGGATGCGCGTTCCGTCAACTACGACATAGCGCACGTCATCCCTGCCTTCCTGCTCTTTGCCGGAAAAGAATTTGATCATCTTCTCACCCCTTGAATTGCATACGATCATCGCGTCCGAATATTTCGGATCGCGAACCACCGCAATATGCGTATATTGCCCGTCCTCGAAAGTCGCCGAATAAGGTATCCCGTTGTGGACGCCGCTCTTCTGGTCTATCTGCGTCGGCTTGTAGGCGCAGGAGATTGACCATTCGCCGCCCCGGCAGTGTTCCAGGCAGTCTTCGTCCCAGATTATCGCCTCGCACCAATACCATCCGTCCTCGCCCTTCCAAACCCGGCACACGACTCCCGAAGCTACGTCCTTGAAATTCTGAGGATTCGCCGGTTTGTGATTCTCGTCTATGATCGGCTTGCCCACCAGGCTCGAAGCCATCTTGTCGAGGCACTCCATCGGAACCAGAACGGTCCCAAGCTCCTTGTAGTTGACCGGCCCCGGCTCGATGAAGCGCATCTTGACCGGTTTCGGCCATTCCGAGGAATTGGAAATCTGGATTTCGGGCTTCATTCATTTCTTCTTGTCGTAGAGCCACCACGCGACCGCGTAGGGATTATCCACGTCCTTGGCCTTCTTAAGCCCTTTGACCACATGCTCCATGCCCGCAGGGGCGTCCTTCGCCTGTTTTTCCTGCTCTTCCCGGTTGTGGATTCCAGGGTAAGAATTCTCAACCGAAGCAAGGGCTCGCTCCCGCTCCTCTTCGGCGTCCTCAGCGAAATCCCGCTGCAAAGCGGAGCCGATACCGGGATAGCCGCGCATAGAATCAAGCACGGAATCAGCGATGCCCTGGGATGCGCCCTTGACCGAGACCTTGAGCTTGACATCCGAATTGTGGACGCAGGCTCCCGCCAGGCCGGGATAAAGAACGCCGCCCCCTTCGCTCTTTGGTTCCGGGTTTCCGCTGAACGGATAATGCTTCCCGGCTAGAGGATTGGGGACATCAGAGTAACCGCGCTCATCGCGCGACACTCCAAATTTTTGCCGCTCCAGTAGTGGTCCGGTTTGCGGCAAATCCGTGGGTCCTAAAAACCAGCTCATACTTCATTTTGGAATGAAAGCGAAAAGATGTAAAGAAAAAACGCTTGCAGAAAAATGCAAAAAGTTGCAGTTTAAGAGGGGGAGAAACGGATTTTATCGGTTTGAGGAAAGAGGCTGCCTGACAGCTAAAACTTGCCCGCAATGATGTAAAGACTGCGGAGGCTGATGCGCCAGCCGCGTTGGCGCGCCTCGTCCAGTGTCTTATAGGCGGCCGCTTTCTTCAGCATGGTCTTGCATCGAGATGTGTATTTTTTCTTGACGTATTCCTTGGCCTTGGGGGGGATCATGTCTGCCTCACTCGATTATGGTCATGTCTACGCACCTGCAATTCCAAAGTATGCCCGCATTGGCTCTTAGTCCGCGCTCGGTGTCCGCAATCGGCGGCTCTGAGTATTTTAAAATCTTTCCGTTGAGCGCGGCATGGTCAGGCCGCGTCTTGGCATCCATCCTGGCATCCCAACGGTAGCGCGTAAGCCCAAGTTCAGCTACAGAGGACTGGCGGTAATGGACCGCCAT
Organism: Patescibacteria group bacterium; assembly: GCA_028865305.1. Lineage (GTDB taxonomy): Bacteria > Patescibacteriota > Minisyncoccia > UBA6257 > 2-01-FULL-56-20 > REEB161. The sequence continues at coordinate 16,324 of JAGWKM010000021.1, forward strand.
AAGGCGGCTTTCGTTTGATGCCAGGAAATCAGCCCTGCGCCGCTCTATTCCCATTTCGTCCGCTAGAATATCTGCAATTGCCTCTATGCGGTCGCCCTTTGCGTAAAGCTCTTCAATCTTCTCTCGTAAGGCAACCACGCGCTCTTTAGTGAAGTTCTTGATGTAGAGGTTCATGTTCTCGGTATAGGTTTCCCTCAAAAATTTTTCCTGTTCCGCAGACATCTGCTTTTTAACCGCTACGGCCTCAAGGCTCTTTTGCAGACTTTCATTTGCCGCCTCGATGGACCCGGAGGCGTCTATCTCGTATCTTGAGATTTCATTCGCCCGTTCGATTTGCCTAAGAGTCATAAGGAGGGATTGCGTTATTGCTTCGGCAAGTTCACCGCGCCACGCAATCGCCTCGGCAATTGGCCCGGCGGGCTCTAGACGCCATCTGGCTTCCTTGCCTTGTTTTTCTCCTCCCAGCAAGCGCATGGCGGCAGACGATTCAGAGTCAAAATCCCCGGTAAACTCCCCGTCCTTGTAGTGGAACTTTCCGATTCTGATGCCCTCCGAGATAATATTCCGCGCCTTCCTCATGCTCATATGCTCATCGGATGCGTTTAGAACATTATGTAGAACAAAGCCATCTTGTTCTACAGGATACGGATAAAGCAGAAGAAACGCCGCTACGAGAGGATGGGATATCTCTGAACGGAAAATAACTTGCAGCTGGTTCTCGACGTCTTCGTAATCGGACCGCTTCAAAATAAACGGCTTTAGATAGCGCATCAGGGCTCCGATTCGCGGACATCAGAACCATTTTTATTCTTGCCGCCATTTCCGCGCTTTTTCATCTCATCGTCGCTCCGGCTTAAATCACGATTCGGGGCTTGAGAAGAACCGGGAGCTATCCCATAGCCCTTCAAGAGCGGTGAAACAAGCCGCTCAGAGGCTAAAGAACCGGAATCGCCAGCGCGAGTCCCCGGCATGGCGGTGACGCCAGGCATTGATTTTCCCTGGCCCGCGAACTCGCGTTCCGGCATATCAGCCAGGTCAAGTTTTTTGACTAGATCGCTATTCTTTGGGCCGACGCTCTGGATTCCGGATCCGAATAGCCGCTCTTTGTGCGCCAGGTCTTTTAGCTCCTTGTCCGAGATGATCCCACGATCAAAGAGGTTGAGGAGCCTGGCCAGCTTTGAGGTCTTTACCGCCTCTTCATCGACTGCGCCGAGAATGCGAAGCGGCATAAAGTCGAAGTCAATATCAACCCTGCGCCCAAAGAGAGAAGCACAAAGGACTTCAAGGACTCTGCGAATGACAGGCCGCGCCGGACGCCTAACCTCCGAGGTAATCATGCTGTTGTAGTTCTCGATGTCCGCTTCTCCGCTGTTAAATCCCGAGGCCGCGATGCCGAAAATCTTGGTCATCGGCATACGCAAGGCGGCGGCCATCTCCAACCGGGATTCCCGGTAAATCTCTGCCAGGCCGTTGAAACGCAACTGCTTCTGCTCAAACTCGTCCTCCCGGTCTAAAAGCAAAGCCGAGTTATAGGTCTTGAACTGGTTCATCATGGCCAAGCGGTTATTCGTCCTGTTCTCCGCATCGCTGGAAAGCATCTGATTGGCGAAGTCCTGGAACTTATAAACATCTACCTTGGCCTCGTAGAGAAGCTCGTAGATGACGTTCTTAACCCGGATGTATTGGTTGAAATCTGGGACCACGCGCTCAAGCTCGGACATTCCCCACCCGGCTAATTGCCACCTAAGAATATAGGGAGCCTGCTTGCCCATGATGGTCATGACTTTTGAGCCATCCACGATCTTGCCGTAGACCTGGTATTGCTTGGCGGTGCGCCACGCTGAACCTAGCTCCCAGCGATTGGCCGCATAGAAATCCACCACTCTGCGCCCTTGCCGTGCCAAGGCTTTGTAATCCAGGGGGGAATCCATGGGCGTGTCATCCGAGAGGATAATGGCCGCGCCGCCGAAGAGCCTGGCCCAAGTGAAAGCCTCAATGATGACATCCAGTACCCCCTTGCGCTCCATGACATCCTGCAAAATGCCTATCTCTTTTTCTGACAATTCGCTCGATCTTATTTCCAAGCCGCCCCGGAAAGCGTCCAAGACCGGCTGATCTACGAGAGTCTGAATGATGCCGTGCGTCTTATACGCATAGATCAGGATTGTCCAGTCTATGGTAAGGGGGGCATACATGTTATTTTTTAGCATCGGCCCGAAGCTGGTCATCGGACTCTGGCCCAAAGCATTAGCGGACGCCGTTCCAGCCGCTAATGATGCTAATGAGTTTGTGACTTCCCCAAATTTGTCAATCCGCGCCCGGCTCGCAAGCTCGGAATTTTCAATCTTTAGTTTCTTGTTGATGTTTTCCATCTGCCGCCAAAGTTTTAGCGCGGTCTTGCCTCCCTTGGTCCATGGCGCAGCCTGAGCATCCCAGGAGAATGGAACGCCCCCTATTTTTCGTTTCATTGTAAAATCCCTCTCTCGCCGTCCAGTCCTCGCCATCTGCCGGCCAAACGCTCCAAATCAGTCGTTGCAGTCTCAAAACGCTTCACCTCTTCGGGAGTTCCTAAGCGATCCCAAACCGTGATAGCCTTTGGAAATAAAGAGACTGCCAAAGCCAAAGATGCTACGCAGTCATCATGACACCTAGGGGGGGCAGACATGGAAACCGAAGTGACGCGCCCCTCACTGGTCTTAACGCTGTATTCAAAACTGTCCAGCTCCTGCCGAATAATGCCATCCGGGAATCCTACCTTCCGGCTCTGGATGGCCACGGCCAGCCCAGTCATTAGTTCCTGTTTCGACGACCATGTGAATTTGAAACCCTGATAGCATGAGCCCATCTCGTGTTGCAGTTGGTCAACGACGGGATCGCCGACGCCGGAAGCATCCAGCAGAGTTTTATGGTGGCCGCACATGGATTTGACTCTAGAAATAGTCTCCGGCCATGGCATATCCTTCCAGCGGTCAAAACGACAGACGCACCCATCCTCATCAAGACCTATGATTACCGTATAGTCCTCATGCTTCCCAAAATCTACCCCAAAACAGCGGGGCGGTTTTGTTGAGATGGGTTTAACGCAAGCCGCGATATGCTGTAGTCCGAATGGGTTTCCACCATCATCGGAAGGCTCCGCGTAGTAAAGCTCCCGGAAGACAGCCTCTGGCAGCAGCCGTTTGGCATCCTCGATTTCAGTCGCCTTTACGATGTCGGCCTTAATGGCATCATCCGATGTGAAGCGGGCATATTTAGCGTCCACGGCCCCCTGTTCCGCGACGCGGCATTGATGATAAAACCAGTTCTTGCGGCCCTTCACGTTTCCGATGGCCCGTAGTGGGCCATTCGTCGCCGTTAAAGTTGAGCGAACCGCGAAGAAAACATCTTCCCGCGTCCGCGATGCCTCATCAATAACGCAAGCTCCGACTTCCGCGCCGTAAAGAGCATCGTAGCGATCTCCAGACTTGAAATGAATCGTTGCCCAGCCGCGCGGAGGACCTACCTTGACCGAAATGGTCATGTTTGTTTCGTTCGTTTCTCGATTTTCAGGCGGTAGAGCCCGCCGCATACGCTCATACATTAGTCGCGCCTGAGAATACACGGGAGCTAC
>JAGWKM010000088.1 GCA_028865305.1 Patescibacteria group bacterium
GATCTCTACGATTGCCGGTGATTTCATTCGCGCACCCGCCCATGCACCGTCATCTGTTTCGCTGAATTCGGCTTATGTATTTACTTTTTTTCAAAACCGGATGCAGTGATTTTCGCTGCTTGTCGAGTTTGCCTGATGGCAGCGTTATTTGGCCCCCGAAATTGCAGTTCAGTTCTCTTGAAGCGGAGGGGCCGACAAAAACTCCGCTTGTTTAGTCGGCACCGCTTGACGGCCGGATCGGATGGACGGTAATGGGCAAAAGTGACGGAAAAGGGCATTTTATGAAATCCTTATTTTTGATCGCTTTCTGCCTCGGCTCGTTATCCGTCCAAGCCGCGATCATCGGTCCCAAAGACAACCGGATGACCTACCAGGAGTATGCAGCCGTGAAATTCGGTGGCAATCTGGACACGTTTTACCGGCAGTTTTCCGCCTCGGGTGTGCTGTTTTGTCATGATGCTTTTGAATCGGCGTCGATTGTTGGAAAAAACGACGTCATCGTGATGGCCGCACACTCAACGTTTGAAAAAGATCGATCCGGCCGATGCGCGCCGCTTTCGACGCTTAATCAATGCTATTTTCAGGTGCTGTCGAAAAACGGAACTCCCGGACGGCGGATTCCGATTGAACCGACATCCGTGCGATCGAGTCGAAACCAGGATTGCAATTTCACTCGCTTCAGCACGGATTGGGCGGTGGGACGGCTGAAGTCGCCCGCGACTGAAGTCACTCCGTATATCCCGTACGATATTTCAAAAGGACCCATCGGTGATCCTTTTCTTCAGTGGCTTACCGGATCACAGATTATCACGCTGGCCGCAAAAAACGAAAACTTCGCCGGTCATAGTTTTTCAACGGCTACCGTCTGCGACGGCAAGATCGGCTATGTCTGGCCCATGAAGGATCCAGCCGGAACGTATACGTTTGGACTCGGAACAGACTGTTCCAGTGGCCCGGGAAATTCAGGCGGAGCGATACTATTGAATCAAGATGGCATTTATTTTCTTGGTCCACTTCACGGTGGATCGGGACCCGAAATGAATTACCGTCCATTTGGCGCCAATAACTGCAGCGGGAGCTCGCTTCTTCAGGGTGAGTTTTATCAGACGCTGATGGGGATGTGAGCGTCTCAAATTGAGAATTCACCGACTTTTGTCCTAAAGTGATAAGGCATCAAAACCGAAAAGTTATAGGTGAATTTCCACAAGCTCATACTGATCCTCGTGACGTGGTACTGGCTTCCGTTTGCACAGGGTCAAGGATGCACGCCTCCCGCGACCAGTGATCAAAGTTGTCAGAGTGCTTGGGTCACGTATTGTCAGGCGGTTGATCAATGCCATCATCCGGCGAGTGCCGATTTTTCCGAATCTGTTGCCACCTGTGAGGCGGGCCTTACTCCTCCGCAGGATTGCCCAGCTTCCTTGCCTCCCCCGTCTTCCGTCCCACTTCCTGACGATGCCGCCGTCCCACGGACCGACGACGATGGTTTCTTAATGCACGCTTGATGCCATTCGTTTTTCACTCCTTCGCCTCGCTCCTAAATTTGATTTTCCCCTTCATTCGGTAGCTCGGTCCCTCGAACACGACGACGTCGGCGCGGTCAAAAATTCGGTCGATTGCGGCGTTGGCGAGCACCGGATCCGGGAACATCTCGTTCCACTCGGCAACGTCGCGGTTCGAGGTCAAAATCATCGCGGAGGAATGTTTCCGGCGATCAAGCAGGTCGAACACCTCTTCCGCCTGGTCGCGGTTCATCGAGACCACGCCCCAGTCATCCAAGATCCAGAGTTGGCTCGACAAAATTTTCCTGAAGAGAACGTCGAGCGCGTTCTTCCCTTTGGCAACGGTGATGTCATGGATCAATCGCTTGATGCTGGTGCAATAAACACGAACGCCGCGACTCGCGGCCAAAATTCCGATCGCAATTGCCAGATGCGTTTTCCCGGTACCGGGGTTTCCGAGGAACAAAGCGATTTGGCTATTGCGGATGAAGTCGCCGCCTGCGAGCTCGCGGATCTTCGGCTCGTTGATTTGCGCATTGAACTTCCAATCGAAGCTCTCAAGGCTTGTGACCTCAGGGAACCTGGCCGATTTGATTCGCGCGCTCAACGCGCGCTCCTTTCTGGATTCGATCTCGCGCTCCAGAAGCTCGATCGCCCACGGCAGATTGGCCGCCGCCTTGTGTTTGCTCAAGACCGCGGCTAGTTCTGCCGCCGCCGTCGCAAGCCTCAGCTGGCTCAGCTGCTTTTCAAGTAACTGATGGTTCATGGTCCACCTCTTTCTGCTCCGTTAAAAGGAGCTGTTTATATTCGTTTAAGTCGCGCACGAACTTATGTGACTCGGTTTTGACTTCCACTTTCGGTTTTTCCGACGGCAACAGTTTGACCAGGCTTGCGACCCTGCGGTAACTCGGATCATTCATCTCGAGTGCGAGCTTGCATGCCGCCTCGATTTGTTCCGGTCGGTAGTTTTTGTCGAGACTGAGGACACCCCATACTTTTCTGGTGTCGACAAAACCCTGACCGGCCGCAAGCACCGTCTCAACCAGTTTCGCGGTGAACGGGCCGATTCGGCTTGCGCGCTTGATGTAAAACGCTCCGTCTTGCATCACGCGCTCGTGTGGCTTCAGATGGTGAGGCTTTGTCGACTTGGAGATGTAGGGATCCGTGATGCGATCGTGGACTTCGAGTAGTTTGCCGTCCATATATATGCTAACTTGGGTTTTGTTTCCGAGCACGACGACGTGACGGCCAACAAGGTCTTCACCCACCGAATAAAATTTATTTCTGAACCGGACGTAACCGTCGGCTCGCACATCGCCCTCGTGGAACTCTTCCATCTCGTAAGCCAACGCTGGCAGTGGTTTGAGTGCGGCCTTCTCAATGTCGCCAAAGACATCGAGCGGGCGAAGATTCGTCGTTCCATGCCGCCGCTCATTAGCGATTGAGACCTTTTTATTGATGTAGTCCTGACTCTCATCAAGGCCGAACCAGCTCTCGCCGTGGGCTTCGTAAAGTCTGCGCACATACGGCATCAGACGCTCGACTTTGCCTTTCTTCTTGGGATCCGCCGGCGGCAAACATTCCAAGCACAACCCATAATGCGCTGACCACCGCTCCAGTACTGGATTCAGCAGCGGCTCATACTTGGAGGCTTCGAGCGCGAAGCATTTCGGATTGTCAGACGTGATTCGGGCGGGGCGGCCGCCGATCTCGCGCAACATACTTTCAAGAACGTTGATCGTCGTTGGAACATCATTCGTCCACACTAGGCGCACCATCATGTAGCGGGAAAATCCCAGCACGCCGACAAACGCCCAAAGTGTTTTGCTCCCGCCGTCCACTTCTCGCACCGTGCGCAACTTTCCCCAGTCTACGATCAGCGCCTCGGCGGGTTTGTGCACGATCTCAGGAGTGATGCGCGAGATGTGCTCACCAATGCGGTCCAGGCGATGTCGCTTGAGGAAGCGGTAAAAACTCGATCTGCCGACGGTAAATGGCAGCTCTTCCCAGACAGTCACTTTGTGCCAACCGATTTTCAACCGCTCTTCGATCCATGGCAGTTGCTCTAAAAGGAGTTTGTCGATCGCCGACTGACTCATGATTGCCGTCGGTGGCGGCTCCGGAAACACGGCTAGCGGCACCGGCGGCAACTCTCGGCCAGACAGGTAGCCGTGTTCCTCGGCCATCTTCAAAATCTTGCGAACTTTCCGATCGCCCTTTTTGAGCTTCTTGCAGATCTGCGCCTGGCTAAACCCGGCAAGTTTAAACTCGATTACTCGTCTTTCCACCCGACGTCTCCTAACTGCGCTTCTCACGATGCCCCCTCCTTGGTGTGAAAAGGGTCATCGTATCGCAGCGCAAAATAACGTCGTCGGACGGTGGGATTTCGCCCTCAAAAAACGTCGTCGTCGCCTGGGATTTTCAACCCAAAAAACGACGTCGAAAGGTGGGATTTGGACGCCAAAAAGCGTCGTTATCAGCTGGGATTTGTCACCCCAAAAGCATCGTCAGACCGCTGGGACGGAACACTCTAGTACCAACATTTCTCGGAGCACACTGACACCAGCAATTATAATTTCGCATATTTCAAGAGCGAACTGACATCTTCAGTTTTGTCGGCATGCTTGAGTGCTTTGATATATTTTTCGCGCTCCGGCGATTCATCAACTAGATTCACGCTTCCCCAAGTAAATCTCTTGCCGCCATTGTTCTCAGCCAACAGATTGGCCGCTAATGTCGGGCAGCTCGAATGCCTTCTTGTTGCCAAGAACCACGTTCGACCCCTGGAGAGTGCCAACGCGGAAGCAGATCCGGCCACCGATAT
>JAGWKM010000089.1 GCA_028865305.1 Patescibacteria group bacterium
CGTCTCGTTTTTTACTTCGGTAAGAACAAAAAAACCGCCTACCTTCTCGACGTAGGCGATCACACTATTTACGAATCATGAAAGCCCCCGAAATACTTTTAAAACTCGACGACGTCCATGTTCATTACGGTGGCGTGAAGGCGCTTGATGGCGCGAACGTTTCCTTGGACGAAGGGGAAGTGGTCGCGCTCATGGGCCCGAATGGCGCAGGGAAGTCGACGATATTGAAAGCGATTTTCGGACTCGCGCCGGTGGCGCACGGGAAAGTTTTGTGGCATGAAGCGGAAATTTCGCCCGTGCCGCACGAAGTGGTGGCGCGCGGCATCGCGTTCGTGCCGCAGGGCCGCCGCGTGTTTACCGACCTCACCGTGGAAGAGAATCTGGAGATAGGAGGATTCATGGTGAAAGACGCCAAGCTCGTGCGCGAGCGCATTAAAGATTTGTTTGACATGTTCCCGGCCTTGAAAGAAAAACGGAAAGCAAAATCCGGCACCCTCTCCGGCGGCCAACAGCAGATGCTCGCCATTGCTCGCGGCCTCATGACCGATCCGAAAGTTTTGCTTCTCGACGAACCGTCACTTGGCCTCTCGCCGAAAGTGGTGAAAGAGGTGTTTGCGTTCGTGAAAGATATCAACCAGAAAAGAAAAACCGCCGTACTCGTAGTTGAGCACAACATTAAATCCTTGCTCGAAATCGCCGACCGCGGCTACATCCTCGACAAAGGCCGCGTGGTCGCCGAAGGCGATCCGAAAAAACTCGTCTCCGAAGGTGTGCTGCAAAAAGTTTTCAGCGGCGCGGTTTAGTTCTGCAGTGGGACGATGGTGCCGTTTTGTACGGTGCGGAGCGTCGCGCTTTGTGCAGCTTCGCAGTCGGCATTGAAGCTCCAGGTGCCGGATATGCCCTGAAAGTTTTTTGTGTTGCTCACGAAGTTTGATATGGCAGCCGGCCCAGTCAGCCCATTTCCTACCGCTGTTGCGATGAGTGTTACGGCATCGTAGGCAGTGGCGGCCACTACCGGCGGCTGTGCGTCGCCATACGCGGCCGCGAATTCGTTTTTGAACATGCTTACTGCGGCGGAATCAGCGCTTGAGGTGGCGGCGCCATAACTGTAATCGCTGAAGACAGTGCCGTTTGCGAGCGAGAGGTTCTTGAGTGCGGCGTTTTCTATCGTCCAATTGTTCGAAAGGATTTTCCCTTTGAAGTTCAATTGATGCAGCTGCGTCAGAATTTCCTCGGCTTGCTGGCCGGGAGAAATAAGAACGAGCGCATCAGGGTGTGCCGCCTCTATGCGGCTAATCTCCGAGCGGAAATCGTTTTCGTTCAGCGTATATCGCTCCCGGTCAACGATGTGCGCCGATGTTGATGCCGTCATGCGCGTCAATGCGCTATCGTACGCGGCGCCTTGCGCATCGTTCGTTACGAAAAGCGCGATGCGTTCTAGATGATGTTTTTGGATGTAGCCATACAAAACTTCTGCCGACGGTTCTACCGTGAGCGCCGCGCGGCAGGTAAGCGGGGAGCCGTCGGCATATTTCGGCGTTACCGCAGTCAGCTCGAAATTCATGAGGCCGTCTTTGACGGCTTCCGGGCCGATGGTCGATGAAACTTGTGAACCGATAGTGAAAAATACTTTTACGCCTGCGGCTTTTAGTTTTTCATATGCGCTCAGCGCCGGGGCCGATTGAAACTGGTCGTCCTCATACACAACTTTTATATGTTCCGGCAGATTCTTGAGAGCGAGCGCAATACCTTTCTGCGCCATCTCGCCGTAGGTTGCGTTCGCGCCGGTTAAGGGGAAGATTGCGCCGATGGTAAGCGCTGAGCTTGATTGCGCGGGCTTTTGATTTTGCCAGACCGCTGCTATGGCCACGAGAGCCAAAAGGAGAATTAAAATCCAGCCAATCTTTTTCATATAGATTTGAGTATACTCTTCGCCCATGTCAATTCAAGAAACTCGTCTCCGAAGGTGTGCTGCAAAAAGTTTTCAGCGGCGCGGTTTAGGACTTTTCTAACTGTTTGGCGCGTTCCCACGCGAGCTCAAAGAGACGTTTCATGGCGCCGGCGATGCCGGCGCTTTCAATGATGACGCCAAGCTTTTCTTTTTCGGACGCGATCATCACTTTGTTCCCGTAGATGTCTATTTCCGGAAATACGGACGGTTCCTCATTGGGCAAGAGAACCAACTCGCGATATTCTTCGGCGTCATGCTTTTTTCGTGCCGCAGCTTCCGGAGTATGCGGCACGATGCCGCGCGAAAAAATCTTTTTTGCCGCGCGGCGCTTGATGTACGTCGGATAGAAGCTCCCCAAACTCGCTTCCATGTCTTCGAATGTTGCGAATGCACGGATGCCGTCTTTTGAGGTGAGCGTATCTTCATAGACATAGCGCAAACCTTCCACGCCTTCGTAAAATCGGATTTGTGGTCGGTCGCCAACCGTACGCATCGATTTCAACTGAGGCAAAAGCTCTTTTGCTTCGCATATTCTTTTTTGATCTGCCGCTATCTCTTCTTCGCGGGTTTGGATGCGTTTCTCGAGAAAACTGACGATACGCTCAGGGGGCTCCGCAAGATATTCCTGCTTCGGTTCTTTCCCGGACACCGCGACCAGCCCTTTTGCGCAAAGCGTTGCAAGGACCGCGTAACCGGTCGTGCGGTTAATGCCAGCTCGTCGTGATATACGCGCAACCGTACTGCGGCCCATTTCGAGCGCAGAAAGATATACCCCCACTTCCTTTTCGGATAGTCCAATGGATTTAAGAGATGCGGCAAGCTTCTCATCCCTGTTTTTCATGAGAAAAGCATATATCAAAACACGCTTTTGTGTCAATCTATTTTACACAGAATGCTCTGATATATGAATTACGGCTAGAAATAAAGCTATTTATAAAATATTTTGATTGAGTATTATTGACAGAATTCCTTGTGCACGTACGATAACTCGTTGTTAACAGCTCATATCCGATTATGACTATACGAAATAGTGTCCTCGTCATCGCGGCCGCCCTGCTAGCGGTTGGCGGTTGGTATGTCGTTTCAAACAAAAGCCCGGCGACACAAACCGGTCCCCTCACGATTGGATTTATGGGTTCCTTGACCGGAGATGCGGCGGCATACGGCGAACCGCAGCGTAACGCGGTCGAGCTCGCGGTTAAAGAAATTAACTCCAAAGGGGGCATCGATGGTCGGCTAGTGCAGGTAGTCTATGAGGATGACGGATGTAGCGGCACCGGCGGTGCGAGCGCTGCACAAAAACTGGTAAATATTAACCACGTGCAGGTTATTCTTGGCGGCACTTGTAGCAACGCGACACTCACCGCACTGCCTATTGTGACAGCGGATAAGGTTGCCATGGTTACCGGCTCCGCTACCTCGCCGGACTTGATTGATAAGAGTGCATACTTTTTTAGAACATTTCCCAACGACTCTCAACAAGGAGTAACGCTTGCCGACGGTGCATTCGTGGGTAAACATTATCAAACCGCCGCAATCATTGCCGAAGAAACGCCGTACGCTCTCGGGGTTGCGAAAGCATTCTCCACTCGTTTCAGCGCAGATGGGGGTACCGTGGTTGGTATGGAACAGTTTACTTCAGATACAACCGATTTTCACTCTATTATTTTAAAGATACGAGCTGAGAAAGCAGATTCTGTTTTGATTTCGGCTCAAACGAACGCAAACGCGAGCCGCATTCTTTCCCAGATGCGGGGAATCGGGTGGAAGCCGCACCTTTTAGTGAACGACATAGTGATTGCCGATGCGCCGACGGTTTCGCAAAATGCTGCAGAAATGGAAGGCGCACTCGGCGCAACCTTTGTGCTTCCGGACAGTGCAAAACTTACAGCGTTTCGTAGTGCATATACCGCGGCGTACGGCGGAACGAGCGTACCGTATGAAAACTATACGAGCGCGGTTTACGATTCCGTGTACCTGGTTGCAGACGCCATTAAAGCGGTTGGCTACGACGGCACAAAAATCGCAGCATGGGCACGTACGCACGTTAAGGATTGGCAGGGCGCATCCGGCTCCATAACAATCGGTGCGAACGGCGAACGCGAAAGCGGGTTCTCGCTCCTTACCGTGCACAATGGGAACGCGACGCCGATTACTCAGTAGAAGACCGTGCTCGAAGCATTTGGCAATCGCTTAGCTCGCTGGCGCTCAGTCGTCGAATGGAAATTTGGCTGCTACATACCGTGGTGCGAGCGCCTAGGATGGATACCCTGCATTCGATGTCACGAACGGTATTGCCCAGAACACATACTCTGGCATAAGGAATCTTTTTGCGGATCCCCAGAGACAAAAA
>JAGWKM010000090.1 GCA_028865305.1 Patescibacteria group bacterium
ACGTGTTTCCCTGACGGCGTTTCAATGAGGTGCATTTCAATATTGTAACCGGCTTTCTTCAAATCGAATATGCGAGCGCCGAGACGGAACACTCCGAAGCGTTTTAGCGCGTCGAGTGGCGTAAGTGTCTCACCACGTTTTAGCGCATCAAGGATGGCGTCGGACTGGCTCATGCTGATTGCCGTTTTTCTTTTCGCAACATGCGAGCGTATCGTTTCAAAAAACTCAGCGTTTGGTGTCCTGCGTCTTTATATTTTGCGGCATACGATTTGGCGGTGTGTGTCGTCGGCTTGCTCATGCTGTTTTCCTCGCGCTAGCGGCTTCGATCTCGATTTCCATTTCGGTCACGTCGCCGCGCTTGATTGAGATGCCTTCGCAAAACCTGTCGTCGGGAGTTACGGAAAGTTCGACGAGTAAATCCTCGCAAGCCTTGATGCGGTTGGAAATATCTCCGCGCATTTTGCGCGGCAACGTTATCTCTAATGTGTACGGTCCATAAACTCGCGTCGGTTTCTGTATCAGGATTTGCCATCCCGCTTCTTTCTTCCACGCCCTCAACCGCTTCGACGCAATGCGCCCGACGCCTGGGATGTTTGCATAGGCGGCGTTGACGGAGGGAGGGAGAGGAAGGCGAAGGGTCATGCTGAACCGTCAGTTTCAAACGCTGCTCGCAGACGCTGAATAGCAAATCTTTCCGCTATCGGAGCGGCAAATGGATAAAGCGCGATTGCCTCCTCATCGGTTGGCAAGCGAAGTTTGCGGCCGACCATCATCCACAGTGATGAACAGTGCATGCAAATCGTCCACCCGTCAGCGTCAGATTCAAAACCGAAACTTGCTGGCGTTAAGGACGTTTTGAGCCGTCCGTCTCGCCAACAGCGGCGACGACAATGCGGACATTTTGGCGGTTTCATTTAGACCTCTGCTTGCGTTCTGTGATCGTGAAACGCCCAAGAGTTGCCAACAGGCACATCGCGCGCCGCTTTTGTTTTCAACGACGCGAGAAATTCTTCCACTGGCAAGTTGCTTTTTGCTTCGTTGCATACCATACAAGCACCAACCAAATTGCTCGCGTCATCTTTACCGCCAGCCGAAACCGGGACGATATGGTCCCGCGTGACAGTGTTCGGGAAACCCCAGCGCAACGTCATTTCGGATTTGCAATACGCGCATTTGCCGTTCTGTGTATGGAAAAGCTCGTCGCGCCGCTTCATTGACGATAAGCGCGCCGCCGTTTTTCTGTAATCTTTCCCAATATCTTCCCGTTTATGGTAAAGACGATCAATCTCGTCGTCTGACAGATGGATGCCACGCGCATGCCACGCCGCCTTGCGTTCGCGCATCAACATTGCGTCAGCTTCTTCTTCCTGAGTTGGCGGTCTAAACCCAGCGATTGATCGACTCATCATAAGGGCGTCCAGCGAAAGACGCGCTTCGTTCATTTCATGCCATTGCCATTCATTCTTGGCATTTGCCGCTATCTCATCGTAAGAGCGGTTATCGTCGTCGGTGACACCCGCAATAGAAATTTCCTGATATGGCATCTGTTCTTTATAGAATTTGGCAATGAACCATCGCACCAATCGTCGATTGGCTTCTATTTCTTCGAGGCTCGTGGTTCCATCATAGAGAGCGAGCATGACGTTTTGGCATACGTCAGCACGCATCCATTCCGGTAGCGATTTCGGCACGAGATTATTCACGCGGAGAAGATCGGCGTGTTCGTCTCTTGGTTTAGAGATAAACGGATAGCAAAGCGCAACGCGAGGCGCAGTTCCGCGCCGACGCCGGATGAGATCGGCCCACGCGCGCGGAACCCCAGATACGTTGTCGCGGGCGTACCACGCTACAGATGTGGCAGTTCGCCCTAAAGCGACGGATACCTTTTCAAGTTGAGCTTTTTGATCCGCGAAAGCTTGAAGCGCCGCACGCTCATCATCTGACCACCATGTACGCGTTGAAAGCAGCAGCCCGTTCGCATAGCGTGGTTTTTCTAGATTGAAACCAAATGTGGATTCCTGTAGTTCCCGTTTGATCGTCTCTGCGTAGCTTTGAACGGTGATTTTTGAAACGCCCACTTCGCCAGCGATGTGGCGGAGGGTCTTACCGTCTTTCAGCAGAAGTTCGATCTGCCGCTGTTTCTCACCAAACAGGCAATTATTTCCATCAACGCCTGTCAATTTATAGGGCTGATTGTTCGCTTCTTTGCGGATTTTTTCCCTGATTGTCCACGCACTTTTTTTCGTAATATCAGCAATGATGGACGCCCGCGATGGGCCATCAACTTCTAACAGCGAAATCATCAATCGCAATATGACGGTGAAAGCAGTTTTGCGAGAGGCGAAAATAGTGCCGCTTGTTAAACTGTAATTGCGCTGACATTCCCCACAGCGGTAGCAATCGCGCGTGGCCAGAACATAAAGTTCACGGCTACCACATCTCGGGCAATATGGTTCCCCATTATTATCGAACCAACGTATTTTTTGAAATGTCGCCCGAGCCTCTGGCTCATTCATCTTCCGAATCTCGGAAATTGTTAGCGACTTAACGAGATCACAAAAGAGAAAGGCATTAGAATCTGACCGCGTCGCCAATTCCGACGATTCAGTGCGGTGTTTTTTGTAAAGAGGTTTGCGCCCTTTGTTATGGCGCGAGCGTCGCGTTCCCATGTCACCTCAAGGTAAGCGCAAAATTTCAATAGCTCTGGATTGACCGGGCAAACGGCGGATAAAGCCGCGCTGTTCTAGCTCTAAGACCAAGCGATTAACGCCGCTTTTCGATTTAAGACCAATGCCTTGCATGATTTCATCGTAGTTGGGGCAATAGCCATTTCTGTGCGTGTAAACTTTAATAAACTGCAAAACGTCGCGTTGGCGTTTGGTTATCATAGGAACAACCATACCGATTTTGTTCTTGACCGTCAAGCGCCGTAGGTCTAGCTTCGTGGTGGACTGATGCTAGGAGATAAAAACGGACAGACACGGTGTCGGCTTGAGACGTTAAACCAAGCACTCGCAGCTATAGCTCATCTGGTAGAGCACATCCCTCTGGAGGATGCGGTAGCTAGTTCAAATCTAGCTAGCAGCACAACGACCCCAAGGGTGCAAGTCTCAACGCTCAAGGAGACAAGGCTCAATTACCGCAAGGGTTATGGGGCAAGCGAGAAAGGATGCGATCAAAATGTCCAGGGGAAAGTTATCTTTCTGTGTTTAGACCGGAACTTCCTTGGCTTCCTTAGTAGGCAGTCTTTTCGTTTAACGCTTTTTGGGAGATGACAAAGTGAAAATTATCGAGGCGATGAAGCGCGTGAAGATGAACAAGGACAAGATTGCGGACTTGCGTAAGCGCATTGCCGCGTCATCTGCCAATCTGTCCATTGAAACGCCGCTTTACGAGAACACCAAAGAAAAGATCGCCGAATGGTTGCAGGCTTGTACCGACACGTCACAGGACAATGTTGGTCTACTTGTTTCCATTCAGCGCACAAATCTTGCAACGCCTGTCTCTATCGAGATTGGCGGTAAGCAGGTCACAAAATCCATTGCCGAATGGGTTTGGCGTCGGCGCGAATACGCGAAAATGGATATGGAGACGTGGGCGCATTTAACGGATCGCAACTTGCGCGAACAGCGTGTGCAGCAATCAACGGGCGCGGAGCCGTTGGAGATTAAGTTGATCCGCCATTACGATCCGGCCGCGCGCGATGAAAAATTGGCTCTTTATCGAGACGAGCCGCATATCATTGACGCTGCGCTCGAAATCGTCAACGCGACGACGGAACTTATCGAAGCGTAAAACGCATGGATGGTGACATGGGTGACCTCTACAGCGATTGGGAGCACCTCATTAAAGAAACGGTGCGGAAGCTAGAAGAAAGCACGCGCGTCGTCGAAGATTGTACGCGCATGGTGAGGGACCAGAACCGCAAAGCGCGTTTCATTGCTCTGTGTTTGGGGCTTGAAGCATGAAATCCCTGACGGCGCTGGACTGCTACCGCCTTGACGTAGTTCGCGTCTATCCGATGGACGATGATGATTGTCCCGAGTGTCAGGGCGTGGGAGAGATCGAGGGCGAAGCGGTCAACCGGAACGGCCCTTACAGCGTCGTGATCGATTGCCCTATATGCAAGGGAAGCGGGAAGATCGAGCGCGAGGACGCCGCAGAATGAACGAAGGCGCGAACGTCACGCAGCTTACGCCGTCGCGGTCATCGCTGTGGTTGAATTGGCGCATTGCGCGTTACGGCGTCACCGAACAAGCGCAAGAGCACGGT